>CBDUQV010000073.1:0-8587 GCA_965369615.1 uncultured bacterium
CGGGAAACACCGCTTAAAATGCAGAATCAAATTCTCGCTCCTGCGCGCTGCAATACCCATTGGAATTGCAGCAATAATGAACCAGGTTTATTTCCATTTTGACCTTGTAACCATCGGCATCATAAAAGGAGAAATAGATGTGGGACTGTATAATGCGGCATTCAAGATCATTACCTTCCTGCTCTCAGTTGATACTGCATTTGCATGGATTTATTTCCCGATGGTCTCGCGCTTTTTTATTGAATCAAAGGAAAAATTAAAGAAATTGATCTTAACAGGTACAAAGCTCATTTTTCTTTTTGTAATACCACTTGCTTTTGGAGGAACACTGCTCGCTGAAAGAGTCATTCGGTTAGTTTACGGAAACCAATTCATCGGAGCTGCGGATGCTTTCAGAATACTCATCTGGGCAATTCCTTTAACCAGCATTCAGACCATTTTCGCATTTGGGCTCTTAGGCTGTAATCGTGAAAAGAAATACACAATTGGTATGATTATCGGAACAGTTGTGAATATTGTCCTGAATATCATTTTGATTCCTTTGATAGGAATCAAAGGTGCCGCAATTGCAACCATTTTTTCTGAAATTATCATGCTCGTAGCAATGTTCTTCTGGTTCAAACAGATTCTTTTTGTACCTTTCATTGCATATGCATTTAAACCACTGGCGGCAACAGCTCTTATGATACTTTTCCTTATTCTCTTATGGGGTATTCCAACACTCTATCTCATCATCATTGCCATTGTCATTTATGTGATTTCTCTGTGGTTCCTAAAAGGTTTAACAAGGCAGGATATCGCCCTACTGCGAGGAGGATATGAATCCATACATAGGAATCGTTAAGGCAAGTCAGGGGTGGATTCAAATCTTTGAACAAGAAGGACTGTCCTATAAGACATTCCAGCCACCGGACAATCCTGCTGTCCTGGTGGTTGACGATATCACGCCCAGGAATGCAATTCTTGAATATCTTGCCGAAGGTGGGCACATCATAACAAGTACTGAAATTGTTGGCAGACTGCTCGGTGAACACCCGCAAGATGTGAAAATTGACTATATTATTCCCGACGCATCGGAAATCTTCCACAATAGTGGCATCATTGATGTGTATGAAAGGGGGTGTGTCCATAAAAAAGAGGGGGTTGGAACAACGGACAATGATTTCCCTGCTGTATTCACTTTTCAATACAGAAAAGGGCAGGGAATATGTTTTCCCTTCGATGCATCCGCTTTGCTCTTAAAAAACGCAAGCCGGATGAAATATTTCTACGCAAAACAGGGAAGGTTTCCAGCAGAATATGTCTCCTCGGTCTCAAAGGGCGAAGTAAGAAAACTGGCTATTAGCTCAATTCGCTATCTATTCAGGAAAAAGGGGATTTATTATATCCACAAATGGTATTATCCGGCTGGCAAGGATAATGCTTTCACCTTCAGGGTTGACACCGATGATTCGGGTTTTGCGGAGATTACCAATACATTCAAAATCGCCGAGAAGAACAGTCTCAGTTTTACCTTTTTTGTCGAAGTTAAATGTTTGCAAAACGCTCTCCACAAATTGAAAGATTTGAAAAATCAAGAAATTGCAGTGCACTGTTTTGAACACAGGATATTCCGAAAAACCGAAAAGAATCAGGAAAATTTCTTAAGAGCGCGGCAATTGTTGCAAAAAACGGGAATCACAACAACAGGTATCGCGGTCCCGTATGGTTTATGGGATAATTCACTCGGCGCTGTAATCGAATCTTCAGGTTTTTCATATTCTACTGAATTTTCTTATGCATACGATGACTTTCCAACACATCCTTGTATCAATAGAAAACACTCACCGGTTCTCCAGATCCCTGTTCATCCCATCTGTACGGGAACACTCCTCTATGCAAAGAACAATATCAGCGATATCAAGCAGTATTTCACCGATATTATCAACGAGAAGTGCGCAACCGGTGAGTCCTTGTTTCTCTATGGTCATAGCAGAGAAATTTCACGCAACCCGTCAATTTTGCAGCATATCATCAATGAAATAACAACGAGAAAAAATATCTGGACAGGAACGTATGGTGATTTCTACAAATGGTGGAAAGAAAGGGAACAGATGAAACTGGAGATAACCAGCGAAGAAAATCTTCTGAAAATAAAGACCAAGAAAACAAACAGCCATCTTCGTCTCCATATAATCACGCCTGAGAGAAAACATGCTCTTATTCCCTTGCAAAGTGAAATTGACCTGAATAAAATTACATTCAGCCAGATGCCGCAACCAGAACCATTTGACAGAAAAAGATTAAGCATCAAGCAGGGAAGCCTAAAACTGAAATTCAAGGAGATAGAAAATTGGATAAGAAGATGAAAATTCTCTATGGAGCACATTCTGCAATTGCGATAAAAAAGGGTGGGCTTTACATACAACTCCTTAAGACAAAGTCGGTTATGGAGCAATTGGGTTTTGAAATTGAGCTCAATGACCCGTGGAAGGATCCTGACAAAAAAGAATACAATCTCTTTCATCTTTTCGGAGCGAACTTTTCAACAAATGTCCTTGGAACACTCATGAAGGATAAGGATATTCCCCTTATTGTATCTCCCGTATTTTTTTCAAAACATAATGCGCGAACACTGCGAATGATAAACAGGACAAATATTGTTCTTTCCAGACTGTTCAGGATTTCGACTCCCCATGTCTATACAAAGGAATTGTTGGATCGAGCAGACAGGGTGCTTCCCAATACACGTGGAGAAATGGATTTGATCATCAATGGTTTTTCAATCCCAAAAAATAAGGTAACACTTATATACAATGGCGTTGATGAACGATTTTACAACGCCACACCTGAACTCTTTGTTACAACGTATGGGAAAAAGGATTTTATTCTCTATGTCGGCTATATTGGCAACCGCAGAAAAAACACGCTTAATCTCATCAGGGCACTGAGGCATCTCAAAGCACCAGCAATTTTCATCGGTCCGCCGGTAAAAACTCCATACGGAGAACAATGCCTAAAAGAGATTACAGAAAACAAAAACATAACAGTGCTGGAGCCACTTCCCCATGATTCGCCCCTCCTTGCATCTGCTTATGCTGCGTGCGATACATTCGTTCTTCCTTCTCTCTTCGAAACACCCGGTCTTTCTGCACTTGAAGCCGGACTGGCAGGAGCAAAGATTGTCATTACGAAATACGGCGGGACAAGAGACTATTTTGGTGATGAAGCGCTGTATGTCGAGCCAAACAATATTCAATCAATCAAAAACAGAATAGAAAAATCACTCGCAAAAGAAAAAACAGAAACACTCAAAAATCATATTCGCAAAAAGTACCTGTGGTCATTTATGGCGAAACAGATTGAGAAAATCTACGATTCTTTCAAGTAATTCCAAGCAAAAGATAAAACTACCACAAAAGGGCAGACCATGATGTCTGCCCTTTTGCCAATAATCCGATAATTAAATGAATTTGTAATTATCTGACCCGGAGAATTTTTCTTGTAAGAGTAATGTGACCTGTTTTCAGTCTACAAAAATAGACACCAGAAGCAACAATCCTCTCTTTTTCGTCGCGGCCATTCCATGATATGGTTTGTGCAAGAAGACGCCCATTATTACCAAACGAAAAAGACTTAATCATCCTTCCGCTTATATCATAAATACACAATTCCGTATCCCCTGCATTCCGACCCACACAATATTCAATTGTTATCCTATCATTGAAAATACTCGGGTAAATGGTCAGGTATGGTTCATGGAGAGTAATTACAGGTTTCTCTTGAACTGCCGTTCCAGTATTGAACAGTATCGAAACATTATCAGTGTTGTAATTCGCGCACGCGATATCAAGATCACCATCGAGGTCAAAATCAGCTGTCTGAATACTCCAGGGGCTGGTACCGACCTGGTATTTTGCAAGATTTCCAAATGTGCCATCTCCATTGTTAAGGATCACCGCAATGGTATCGGCAGCATTCACTGAAGCCGCAAGATCTATATCACCATCACCATCAAAATCGCCACCTACGAGATATCGCGTACTACTTCCCGTTAAATAACTTACGGGACTGGCAAATGTACCATCACCATTATTGAGTATTACCGTAATATCATCGCTTCCATAATTTGCGCTTGCCAGGTCAACAAATCCATCACCATTAAAATCGTTTCCGTATACCGAGTAAGGACTGCTTCCCACAGCATAGTTTGCAGGAGCTGGAAAATTGGCATCACCGTCATTTATGAGAATTGAAACGTTGTTATTTCCAGAATTCACCACACAAATATCAATATCACCATCGTTATCAACATCTTTTACTGCTACGCCGTGTGCCCAGGTCCCGGCGGTGTAGATATATGGACCGGAAAATGTAGCGCTTCCGTTATTGAGCATTACGTAAACATTATTGTTACTCCCCCAGTAGCTGGAGACCACAATATCGATATCCCCATCACCATCAAGATCTCCTCCATCAAGTGAATTACCCATCACGGAAAGGGGATAGCTATTACCCAACGAGAATGTCCCGGTTCCATCGTTGATCAGGATATCGAGATTCGCACTCCCCGGTCGGTTATTGATGACCGCAATGTCTATATCACCATCCCAATCCAGATCACCTCCAAAAATCGCGATCGGTTCAGCTGAACATGTGTAATTTGAGGGACCGGAAAACGTGCCATCACCGTTATTGAGGAGAACGGCTACCGCACCCTGATTGAGAGAAGCTGCAATATCAATGTCACCATCGCCGTCTAAATCTCCTGCATACTCTCCGCGTGTTTCATTTCCCACCCAGTAATCCTGGCGATTGCCAAATGTACCGGCTGAAGGAGTGGTGATTTCAGCCCCAAAATTCCAGGAGAATCCTCTCAGAAATACATTGTTTGTTGTCTGGATAGCTTTGGTGAAGATTGCTGTTACGGTTTCTCCCTCAATGAAATCAAGGTTTGGGTCAAGTGTTGCGGTGAACGAATCCGCATCATATGATATCGAGCCAAGGTGACGTCCTGTCTGCGCACCATATACGATGAATGAAGTTGAATCAAGCGATGAAGCATTTATTGCTAAATTGAATGTCCCTGAAATGTTCGTTGATATTGCTGCATCAGCTTGATACTGAAAGGGATTGGTCGCAATTACCTCGAGGGCATCAGCATTCAGAAGGATCGAAATCGCATTATCGGAATGGTCCGCCGTGCAGAGATCAATGTCTCCATCTCCATCAAAATCACCGCCAAATATCCAATGGGGTCCATTTCCGGTACCGAACTCCAACGATGGCTGGAACGTTCCATCACCATCTCCTCGCAAAATGGAAACTGAGCCACCCAGTTCATTTGCCGTTGCCAGATCCAACCTTCCATCCGCATCCAGATCCGATGTAAGAATTGAATAGGGATTCAATCCAACGGAGTAGTTGACCGGGGAATTAAAACCCCCCACCCCATCATTAATAAGGATCGAAACATTATCCGAACCTTCATTTGCGGTTGCAATATCCAGAAAACCATCTCCATTGAAGTCACCACCACAAAGGTCGCATGGTGAACCACCGGTTGCATAGGTATCGGAGGTGTCAAAGGTACCGTCCCCATTGCCGAACAGGACCCAAACATTGTTTGAACCGGCATTCACCGTCAGCAGGTCGAATATCCCATCGTTGTTGATATCGCCAACCACGATCCCTTCTGGCGTCGCGTTTAGTTCATAGTTGCTATCTAATGCAAAACTCCCATCACCATAACCAAGAAGCACAGAAACATCATCGGAACTGCTATTCGATGTTGCAAGGTCAAGGATACCATCAAAGTCAAAATCACCACAGCAAATGCCGTTTGGCGAAATATTGGTGGAATAATTGGAGGCACTCCCGAATCCACCGTTCCCATTCCCGAGAAGTATGGACACGTTATTCGATGCAAGATTTGCCACCGCCAGATCAAGGTCACCATCATAATTGAAATCACCACTGCAGAGCCCGTAGGGTGTTGTACCAACAGCATAATTCGACGCCGAGCCAAAGGTTCCATTGCCATTTCCAAGGAGCACGGAAACATTCGCTGAGCTTTCATTTGCTGAAGCGAGATCAAGATCCCCGTCATGGTCAAAATCGGCTGCGACTACCGCTATGGGCGCTATCCCAACCCCACAGCTATTGAAGAGCTCAAAAACTCCTGAACCGCCATCAACCCTTGTGGTAAACTGCCAGACAAATCCACTGAAGGTATCACCTGAAGCCGAAAGCACATCGGTCGTGAGTAGTGCCGTCATCACTTCGCCGTATTTGAATTGAGAATCCGGATCCAAAGTCGCCATTTTCCCCACACTATCATAGGAGACCCTACCTGGATAGAAACCCGACAGGATTCCCGCCAACGTGAATGAAGATGAACCAAACGTGCCACCGTCCATATCCACGGTAAAGACAGCAGACACATCACTACTATAAGGAACATTCAGCTTATTCTGGGCTGGAGAGGTAAGGTTTATTTGTGGTAGAAGGGCTTCAGCCCCGGGGCCCCCGTACGCGCCCATATCATTCCGCGAACCATCAGGATCATTGTATTGAGCAGCTGGATTCCCTGCATCGATGCAGGGTGAACCTACATCAAGGTGGTAATCTCCGTTGGGCTCATCCATATAAAGCGGATCCCCCGAAATACTCCCTGGACCGGCAGAGCAGTTATGGTAGTTGTTGCCATTACCCCAGACATCGTTATAAGAAAAATCAGTCTGAACACTGTTGTTTACTCACCCAATGCCTATATTGCTGTTTCCGGTTACAATATTATTCATAATAGTGGGGAGCCATCCACCACTATCATACATTCCATTGTTATTATTTGCAACAGTATTATTTATGATCTGAGCGGCTGAGCTTATGCTTATGCCCGTATATGTATTATTGATAACGACATTGTTATGGAGAAATGCAGCTGATTGGTTCCACATTACAATACCCTGATCATTACCTTCCACTCTGTTGTTGCAAATTTCCGGCGCTGCTCCACTGTTGCAAAAGATACCTCCACCTCCCGGCATACCTCCATTGTTATCCGCACCAGTAACGGTGAACCCTTGAAGAATTGTAGTATTGGTAATACCGTTTCCTATTGCACGAACAACATCACCAGCATCTCCACCACCATCAATTATTGAAAGCCCTTCTCCCGCGCCCATAACAATCACATCAGCTTTCAGGATAATCTCCTCATAGTATACACCCGCAGCAACCATTACAATATCGCCTGGATTTGCAGCATCTATGCCCTCCTGTATAGTCGGATAATCTCCAGGAACATGTATCACTTCTGCAAAACAGAAAGAAAAAGACACCAATAGAAATATGAAAAAAATCACAATTCGCATCATTACCTCCCTATGGTAAACGATACAAGATTAGAACATCATTCATCTTTTAATGTATTTTATCCAAACCTTCTTGAACACCAAAACGCAACAACGCACCGAAGTTCGCCGGGTCCAGTGTAAATGCAATAGCAAATGATGTTACGAAAATAATCACTGCGAGCCATCTGGTGAATCGACCACGAGTTCGAACAAAAAGAATGAGCGAGAGTACTGCCATAAAAGCTGGACCAACCACCTTAATATCGCCCAGGGGAACCCGATATCCACCTACATATTTTTCAGTCGCTCCAAAAAATGTTGCTACATTGAAGCTTATATGTGCGGCAATTAGGATTACCTCGATAATAAGAACAACAAGTAGAGCCCATGCAGCCCACTTTGTTGACCTTCCTTCTGTTCGATAAACTTCATAAATGACAGCTGGCAGTAAGAAGATAATTGTAATGATAGGTCTCCAGGTCAAAAGACCAATAATAATCCCCAATGCAGCAAGAATGGTCAGAACAATACAAATCATCGTTGCATATTTATACGGTTTAGCAATATTGACATCAGTTTCGAAGTTATATTTTTTTTGCTTCTTTCAATAATTCTGAGATAAGCTTATATGTTTCAGAACCAAATTTCTCTTTCTTCTTCAGATATAATCTCTTCAAATCTTCAAATTTCATATCGTTTACTCCTTTAATCCAATCACAATATACTCCACAGGATAAGCTTGAGTATTCGCGTTATCATTACTGGCGAACCTACCTGTTTTTGCATCTCTTTTTTGTGGAAGGATCTTTGAGGGGATTTCTCTTTTAATAGTTCGGTCGAGTTTAAAGCCTGAATATTGTAAACTTTCAGAAAAGACCTCTGCGTTTAGTATATCTACTCCCTTTAATTTTGTATTACCAATAACATAACAACATCTGCCACCGGACTTCAAAACTCTAAAACTCTCATCAAATACCTCTTGCATATCAATGAAAAATGCTTCGATTTCTTTTGCCATCTTTTGATTTTTATCAGACATCCTACTAACTATTCCTTTCCCTATCACACTTTGCAGCTTTCTATCCTTATAACTCTTGTATGATGTTCCGATGAAATTCTTTCTATATTCTCTCAAATCATCTGCTAAATCAAACCAAATAGTAGAGAGCTGATGCAAGTCTGCGTATTCATAACTTGTAACATAAGGACTTGAACTTACTATTAAATCTACTGTATCATCAGATATAGGT
>CBDUQV010000074.1:0-8474 GCA_965369615.1 uncultured bacterium
TGTGAATTTCCTGAATACGTATAATGTATTAAAAAAAGAATTGAAATTTCTATAAAATTATGGTAGAAGTTGAAAAAGTAGAAAGGAGACATTATGAAATTATCAATATTGTCACTGACGTTAATTGCGATAAGTTTTTTAATAAGGAGGAATAATGTATCAAGGGGATGATAAGAAGGTAAGTGAATACAGATCAAAACTTTCATCAATGGAAAGGGATGTTAATTCACTGAAGAGCAAATACCTGTTCCAGGATATATTCGGAAGAGTAAGAGATATAGAAACGAAACTTTCCAGCATTGCCAATAGTCTCAAAATCAACAGGCAGAAAGGATTTATCTTTTGCAAGGATTGGGAGGATTCAATTGCAGCATATAGAGAGGAGATGCCGGGTATAAAAAATAATATCCAGATAGAATCGCAGAATATTTCAAATGTTCACAGCTTTACTCTCAATTCCATGCTATCGGAAATTGCCTCAGTACGTGGTAGCTATGAAAATAGTCCAGGGAGTTTTTACAGTCACATAGACTCTCTTCAATCAAGGATTTTACCTGTTAAGACAATGGTAAATGATGCTCAGAACAAATTGAGCTCGATGATCCAACCAATGGAAGAGAAGGTAAGCAGAATAAGAACACGAATTTCACGGATCGATAAGGGATTTGAAAATTTGGAAAAGGCGTCTTTTAAGCTACTTGAAGGAGAGAATCTCGTTGATGTGTGGGATGCTATGTATCTGAAAGAAGGGAAGAAAGGTCCCCGGGGATTCATCTATCTATCCGATAAGCGTTTCAGATTCGAGCAGGACGAGGATGTCGTTGTTTCTCGAAAATTCCTTATCGTTACCAAGAAGAAACGAGTTCAAAAGCTAATGATCGACGAACCAATTGGGCGTATAGTTGGTTCAAAGGATGCTGAGAAAGGATTCTTTCTTGCAAGGAAGGAAATGCTTGAACTGGAATTCGGACAGGGAGCGAAGCTCAGGAAAGCAACGTTCCGCACCTTCATTGATTCGAAAGAGATAGATGATATTCTCGATTCAGTGGTCTCAGGGGGAATTAACGCAGGCAAAACAGCCGAATCTATCGAAAAGGACAAAGAAAAGGGGGAAAAACCTCTTCCTAAAATAGATAAGTGTCCAGCTTGTGGTGCAAGTTTCAATAAACCAATCGTCAAAGGGATGACGCATATAAAGTGCGATTTCTGCGGAAAGCTGGTAAATTTCTAAACCAAATGCGAGGTAATGACCAAATCCCAAGATCCAATGACCAATAGGAAAAACAATACAGACAAATCTGATAAAAGGATTTATGATCTTGAGGAAAGAACAGCACGATTTGGGGAGAATATTATTGAATTTTCAAAGAAAATCCCTCAAAACCCAGTGACAATATCGTTAATTAATCAATTAGTGAGAGCAGCGACAAGCGTCGGTGCAAACTATTGCGAAGCTGATAATGAATTTCCAAGAAGGATTTCTACTATAGAATTAATATTTGTAGAAAGGAATCAAAAGAGACTAAATATTGGTTGAGAATGATCATTAAGGCAGTTTCCAAAATGGCAAAGGAAGCTACAGTATATAAACAAGAAGCTCAAGAGTTAAATGCAATCTTTTCATCAATCGGAAGGGGAAGAACTGGATAGCCTGGTTGGGATTTAGAAATTGCGATTTTGGTGTTTAATTGTTTTTAATTGGTCATTGGGATTTGGAAATTGGGATTTTGTTATCGCACTATCCCCCATATGATCAGTATGAGCATTAAAAGACAGATGGGGAAACGCATAAAGAAACCGCCCATAAATCCAAGGGTTGCGCCAAGGCCTGCTTTGAGACTTTCTTTTGCTTTCCGTCTCCAGATCAACTCCAGCAGAAAAGCACCAATAAATGGTCCTATTGCAAGTCCCCAAATATTTCCAATAAGGAATCCTACAAAAAGTCCTATAATGGCACCAATAATGCCAAATTTTGATGCGCCGAACTTTTTTGCGCCAATAATGCTTCCGACATAATCTATTATCAAAGAAACCATGGCGAGGATTGTAAGCATTATATAAATGGTAAGTCCAATCCTTTCAAAGCCAAACCCTAATCCATAAGCAATTGAACCCAGGAGAATTAATGGTGCAGCAGGTAAGCCCGGAATTACAATACCAATAAGACCAGATGTAATTAAGAGAACCGTGATTATGCCAAGAAATATTTTCATTATTAACTGTTGTGACCATTTACAGCAGACAGGCGACCAGGGCAGCGTTCATTATTTATAATTTACACTCGGTATTCTATACAAATTATTCGATTAAGTCAAGGTTTTATACGGAAAACCTTTCTACCCAGAGAACTTTAATAGGGTATGTAATCTCAGTTCTGAGTATGACAATAAAAAATTCTGTACTCAAAGGACTTTTCTCAAAAATCGCTTGACTTTTTTCATACATTGTTATATATTTCACAATGTGTGTGCGCTGCATAAGATAGGCGTAATGTATGCAAGTATAAGGGTTTAAGGGTGAAACGGAATATGGACAAAAAAAACAAGGTTAAAGGTTCAGTTTTAGTTGTTGGTGGCGGTATTGGTGGTGTCCAGGCATCCTTGGATCTTGCAAATCAGGGATTTTACGTTTATCTTGTTGAAAAGGGCTTGAGTATTGGTGGCGTAATGGCTCAGCTTGACAAGACATTCCCAACAAATGACTGTTCTATGTGCATTCTCTCCCCAAAACTCGTTGAAGCGCAAAGACATTTAAATATTGAAATGCTCACCTATTCTGAGGTCAAGTCAGTTGAAGGGGAAGTAGGTAATTTTACAGTAGAGGTAATTAAACATCCTCGTTTTGTTTCTCTTGAAAAATGTAAAGGCTGTAGTGACTGTGTTGAAGTCTGTCCGGTTGAATTTCCAAATAATTTTGAAGAAGGATTGAAGCAGAGAACAGCAATCTATAGACCTTTCGAACAAGCTGTTCCTGCTGTCTTTGGAATTAGCAAATTAGGTGATCCTCAATGCAGAACAACATGTCCTATTCATGTAAATGCCCAAGGATACATTGCTCTTGCTTCAAAAGCAAAGTTCAAGGAAGCCCTTTCACTTATACGGGAAAAGAACCCATTCCCCGGGATAACGGGAAGAATCTGTCACCATCCGTGTGAATCTGTCTGTACGCGAAAAGATGTTGAGCAACCAGTTGCAATCGATATGATCAAACGTTTCCTTTCAGATTATGAGATAAAGAAGAAAATGCCTGTTCCAATCCCTGAAAAAGCAACATCAAACGGTAAAAAGGTTGCTATTGTCGGTTCAGGACCCGCAGGAATGCTCTGTGCATACGATCTTTCACTCCTTGGTTACGAAGTTAAGATATTTGAGGAACTTTCTGTTCCGGGAGGAATGCTCTATGTTGGCATACCTGAATACAGACTCCCCCGGGATATCATAAAAAGGGAGTTCGGTGTCCTTGAAAAGCTCGGTGTAGCAATTACATTAAATACACGTATTGGTAAAGACATCCCCCTTGACAAACTGAAAAATGATTTTGACGCTGTATTTATCGCTATCGGCGCTCATAAATCCAAAAAACTGAACTTAGATGGAGAGGAACTTGATGGTGTTTTCGGAGCGACTGAATTCTTGAGAAACGTTAACCTTGGAAAGAAGGTTAACGTTGGTAAAAATGTAATTGTAATTGGTGGCGGAAATGCTGCAATAGATGCTGCTCGAAGCGTTTTTAGACTTGGCGCTGTGAATGTTACAATAGTATATAGAAGATCAATACAGGAAATGCCTGCAAATCCAGAAGAGATTGAAGAGGCGATCGAGGAAGGTATCAAGATAGAATTCCTTACAAACCCGAAACGTTTCATCGGTAAAAGCGGGAAAGTTACTGGTATGGAGTGCTATAGAATGGAGCTCGGTGAACCCGATGAAAGTGGCAGAAGAAGACCGCTGCCAATTAAAGGAAGCGAATTCATAATAGAGACCGATATGATTATACCTGCAATAAGCCAGGAACCCGAACTCGAAATCCTTGGTAAGAAGGAACTTTTTCACAAAAAGTGGAACGCAATAGATGCGGATTCTATAACTCTCGAAACACCAATGAAAAGCATATTTGCAGGTGGGGATGCTGTAACCGGGCCAAAAACATATATTGAAGCGATGGAAGCCGGGCGCAGGGCAGCCATTTCTATTGATAGATTCATACGTGGGAAAGATTTAAGAGAAGGAAGGGAAAAAGAAGGTAGTTATGAAAGCGAGATAAAGGTAGATATCGATGGAATTCCGTATGCAGAAAGAAAACATCCGGTGAGCATTGATCTGGTAAAGAGGAAAGGAAATTTTAAAGAGGTTATTTTAGGTTTTAAGCAGGAAACGGTCATAGAAGAAGCAAAGAGATGTCTCAACTGCGGAGGATGTTCGGAATGTATGCTCTGTCTTACTTCCTGCGAACCTGATGCAATTATCCATGATATGGTCGCAGAAGAGGTTGAACTAAATGTAGGTGCGATCGTCCTCACTCCAGGTTTTGATGAGTATGTACCGAAAGAATTAGGGGAATTCGGATACAAACGATTTGAGAACGTTATCACAAGTATTGAATTTGAGAGAATCATGTCCGCATCGGGTCCAACCCAGGGACACATTGTAAGACCATCAGACCATAAGCAACCAAAAAAAGTTGCGTGGATACAGTGTATCGGTTCAAGAGCACCAAAGATCGATCACGGATACTGTTCCAGTGTTTGTTGTATGTATGCTACAAAAGAAGCAGTAATTACAAAGGAGCATTCAGCAGGGATACACCCAACAATATTCTTTATGGACATGCGCTCATATGGAAAGGATTTTGATAAATATATAGATCGTGCGAAAAATGAATTAGGAATCAGATTCATAAGGAGTAGAATTAGCAATGTTGCCGAAGATTCAGAAACAAGATCACTCTTCCTCACGTATGAAGACAGCGGAGGAACATTAGTTGAAGAGAATTTTGATATGGTAGTTCTTTCAGTCGGACTTGATGCGCCAAAATACAGTAGGGAATTTAGAGATATATTCCGAATAGAGCTCAACAAATATAACTTTGCAAAAGTTGATGAATTCAGTCCTGTATCATCGACCAGGAAGGGAATCTTTGTTGGTGGTGCCTTTGCTGGTCCAAAGGATATTCCGGAAACAGTTGCTCAATCGAGTGGTGTAGCAAGTGAAGTAGCAACCTTCCTGAAAGATGCACGGTGGACCGAAACGAAGAAAAAAGAATTTATTCCTGAAATTGATGTAAGTGGTCAGGAACCGCGGTTAGGTGTGTTTGTCTGCCATTGCGGAATAAATATTGGCGGGTACGTAAATGTTCCCGGGGTTGTTGAATACGCCAAGACATTGCCAAATGTTGTCTATGTGGAAGAAAATCTGTACACATGTTCTGCTGATACACAGGAGATTATAAAAGACAAAATAAAGGAGCATAATCTAAATCGGATTGTCGTTGCGTCCTGTACGCCCAGAACCCACGAACCCCTTTTTAGAGATACGATAAGAGAAGCTGGACTCAACAAATACTTATTTGAGTTAGCGAACATAAGAGATCAATGCTCATGGGTTCATATGAATGATAAAGAAGCAGCGACAGAAAAAGCAAAAGATCTTGTGAGAATGTCGGTAGAAAGAAGCCTCAGACTCAAACCTCTTGAAGAAAAAAAGGTAGAGGTTACAAAATCAGCTCTCGTTATTGGTGGAGGAATTGCAGGACTTTCCTCTGCCCTATCTCTGGCAAAAGCCGGTTTCCCGGTTACCCTTGTTGAAAGGGAAAAAGAACTTGGGGGGCATGCACGTCATATAATAAAACTTCTCAATGGTGAAGATGTTAAAAAGAGACTTGACGCCTTGCTTGGAGAAATTGAAAATAATAAAAATATCACTGTTTTTCCCTCTTCTAATATAAAAGAAATAAAAGGTTACATTGGAGAATTTGAAACAACGATTGAAACTTCTGAGGGAGAAAAAATCATTAAAAATGGTGCCATCATTATGGCAACGGGAGCAAAGGAATATGAGCCAAAGGAATTTCTCTATGGGAAAAATGAAAAGGTCATTACACAGAGGGATTTGGAAGAGAAATTGACTCAAGACACTGAATTCTCAACTCTTGACTCTATTGTAATGATACAATGTGTTGGTTCACGTAATGAGGAACACCCCTGGTGTAGCCGTATTTGTTGCACAGTAGCAGTAAAGAATGCACTTTCATTTAAGGAGAAATACCCACAAAAAGATGTCTTTATTCTCTATAGAGATATAAGAACATACGGTTTTAAAGAGGATTATTACCAGAAAGCACGAGAAAAAGGAATCATCTTCATCCATTTTGAGGAAGATGCTCCACCTGATGTATCAGAGAAAGATGGAAAATTAAGTGTTCGTATTCAAGATCCAATACTGAGAAAAAAACTTGTTATTCCTGCAGATTTGCTCGTGCTCAGTGCGGGGATGGTACCGTATGAAACAAACGAAAAACTTGCCAAAATGCTCAAGGTACCACTCAACGAGGATGGTTTCTTTCTTGAAGCACATATGAAGTTACGCCCCGTTGATTTCGCATCTGATGGTATCTTTCTCTGTGGGATATGCCATTCACCTAAATTCATAGATGAATGTATTTCACAGGCTTCTGCAGCAGCTTCACGCGCTGCGATGATCCTTTCAAAAGATTTTGTTGAAGCAGAAGCCATCACTGCTCATGTAGATGAAGAACTATGTCGTGGTTGCGGCGAATGTGCGAAAACATGTGAATATAATGCAATAGAACTTATCTTAAAAGAGGTTTCTGGTGTCCAGGGATGGAGTCCTCTGAATGTAACGGTTGCTAAAGTAAATGCTGTCGTTTGTAAAGGATGTGGAGCTTGTAGCGTTGTTTGTCCGAGTGGCGCAATCTCAGCACATCACTTCACCACAGATCAGATAGGATCAATGATACGAGCTGCAACCGTTCGAATAAAATAGTGGATTATAATGAGGAAGAAAAAAGCTACCAAGACGAGATCAAAAAAACCAGTTGTGAAGAATAAAGCTACGAAAAAGAAAATCTCACGATCGGGAAAAGAATGGTTACCAAGAATCGTTACCTTTGCATGTAACTGGTGTTCTTACGCTGGCGCTGATCTTGCAGGAGTGAGTCGACTGCAGTATCCCGCGACGCAAAGAATTATTAGAGTGATGTGCTCGGGAAGAATTACCCCAACATTTGTCCTCGATGCTTTTATCAGTGGAGCGGATGGTGTGATTGTCAGTGGTTGTCATTTCGAGGACTGCCATTATATTAGCGGAAGCAGAAAAGCTGAAAACATGATTGAAACGACGAAAAGACTGATGCACCTTCTCGGAATGGATGAAAGAAGACTGAGATTTGAACTCATCTCTGCTGCAGAGGGACAAAAATTTGCCTCTGTTGCTCGCGAATTCACCCAGCAGATCCAGTCAATAATGAAAGAGAAGATTGGGAAAAAATAACGATATTGATAAAATTATAAAAAAGACCAATGCTGCGCTCTGTATCGATTGTGGAGAGTGCACAGGCAGTTGTCCCCTATCTCGTGTCAATCTAAAATACTCACCACGACTCAATGTTGAAAAGTTACTTCTCGGGTACTTTGATGAAGTAACCAATGATAGCGATATATGGTCATGTTTAGCATGCGGACTATGCTCTGTCCGATGTCCTTCTGATGTTGATTATAACGAGTTTATCCGGCTTGCGAGAAAAGAGATAAGAAAAAAGACTGATAAACTCAACTATTCCCATAATAGGGTTTTGCAGAGGATCATGGAGATCATGGCTCAAGGACGCCCGCAAAAGAGGACCGATTGGATTGATAAAGGTCTAAAGGTTTCAAAGAAGAGTGATTACCTCTTCTTTACAGGATGTCTCCCCCACTTCGATGCAATCTTCGAATACCTCGATATCCATTCTATTGAAACAGCCCGCAATGCTGTGAGGATTCTCAATACATTGAATATTAAACCGATGATTCGAAATGATGAGGTATGCTGTGGAAAAGATCTTCTGTATAATGGTGATGAAGAAAATTTTGTAAAACTCGCAAAATTAAACATGAAGATGATAAAAGAGAGTGGTGCAAAGAAACTCGTCTTTGTATGTCCTGAAGGAATGGAGACCTTTAAGAAGATATATCCACACTATGTCGGAAAAGTGAACGTTGAATTGGTCCATATTACACAACTCGTCGATGAAGCTCTGAAAAAAGGGAAGATTGAATTCCGACCTTCGAAGTATAAAAAGTTCACCTTTCAGGATCCTTGTTCTCTTGGAAGAGGTTTGGATATTTACGAGGCGCCACGAGATATCATTCGGGCAATTCCTGAGGCTGAACTTCTATCAATGGAGAGGGAGAAAGAAGACTCAATTTGCTGCGGTCCTTCGGCATGGATCAGTTGCACTAATTATACAAAACGTAT
>CBDUQV010000075.1:0-8439 GCA_965369615.1 uncultured bacterium
CGCCTTTGGAAGGGTAATATTCAAAGGTGACGTTACCATCATAATCGGTGTGGTGACCATGAGAACGACGAGTAACGTAAAGGATACATCACAGAGTGGTGTAATCATTATTTCCGCTTTACTTGCTTTTGCTGTTCGTTTCACGCGTCTATCCTCCTTTTGTACTCTATAAATATATACAACTTACTTCTTCCTTTTCTTCCGTTTTAAAATAGCCAATTTTAAAGCGCCTTTCTGTTTTGCAAGGTCAAGTATTGTTACCACACTCTGATGGGGCACCGTTTCATCAGCACTGACGAGTACGATTCTCGACACGCTTCTTGCAAGCAGTTCTGCAAGAAGCTGAGGGAACTGCTCTTCGTTAACAGGTTCATTGTTCAGCAAAATAATACCTTCTGCAGTAATGTGAACATTAACCTTTACCTCGGTCTCTTTTTTCTGCTTAGCTGCTTTCTTTAGTGAAGGTGCTGAAATGGTAATCCCTGAATGATACATCATCGGTGCACTCATCATGAAGAAGAGAACCAGAAGCAATGCAACATTTATTGTTGGAGCAATAGGGACTTCCGGTGTTTCTGGTTCTATTTCTGGCTTTGGAAATCTTGGTTTCATTTTAACTCATCCTCCAAAAGGTTAGTAAGGTCTATATTAGAATCACCCTTTCCCGCTATCTCCATTTTCTTTCTGCTGATTGTATCAATGAACGCAAGTAATTGCTTTGCCGTTATTTCAACCCTTACCATAAATGTTTTAATATGATTAACGAAGAAATTGTATCCTATTGAAGCCGGAATTGCGATGAGAATTCCCATAACCGTTGTTACGAGCGCTTCAGCAACACCCATCATAACAACGCTTGGTCCACCACTTCCCGAAACAGCAAGATCCCTGAATGCACGAATAATTCCGAGAACGGTTCCCAGAAGACCGAGTAGTGGAGCAATAAAACTGATAGTACTGAGAATAGTTAATCGTTTCTCAAGGATTGTTTTTATCCTCAGCATTTCACCATCAACCAACTCAGCAGCATTTTCAATCGGCAGGCTCCTATTTTCAATACCAACCTTAACAACATCGGCAAGAGGATTACTCGCTGATTCACATACATAGATTGCTTCATCACTCTTCCCTCTTTTGAGGGCAGAACGAACTCGTTCCATTAATCTTTTCTCATCGATCCTCAAACCCCTGTATGCCCATATTCTATCAATAAGAACCGCCACTGCAAAAACAGACAACACAAGCAGTAGATCGATCGCCCAGCTTGTTTTTATCAGTTGTACAAAACTTATTCCTGCCATCAGTTCTACTCCTTTCCTACATGAGTTTTGTTAATGAACCAACCTTTGTTTTGATCTCCCGAAGAAACGGTTCAATAGCCTTCTTCTTAATTATCCCCTTCGCATTCTTTTCAATGAAATCAGCAATTTCATTTTCCAATACTTTTGCCTCATTTCGCAGATGAGAAATTTTATCCACGAGCTGGTTAAATGGTTCTGAAATGTAGTGAAATTCAAGCTCATCGCTTTTCCTGAACTTAATTGAATCAGGATCATCACCCTTTATGAGTTTTTCCATATTATTTCGCAAACGGTTCAATGGACCAAACAGATTTCGAGAAATCAAATAAGAAATCCAGAGTATCAAACCCAGAAGAATCACGGTTGCGATCAAAAAAACCTTTGCAAGATTCATGAGCAGTGTTGAACCCGCATGCTCAAGCCCGATTCCCTTTGCAGCGGATGACCAGAAAAGTACCATATAGCCAAGTAATGCAAGCATTACCAGTGAAAACACACCCAGCGAAATGAGTGTTCGGACAATTTTCAGTTGAAATGACTCCTTGAATACTCTTGGTTTCCTTCTATCCATAAGTAGCTCCTTCTTACATATGCTGCCTGAGATACGCTATTCTATCATTTGCTGTCTTCTTTACCTGACCATTAGTTGAAACTTGAATGAGCCTTTGATACGTATCTATTGCATCGTTAAATCGCTGCTGCTGCTCATAGAGTACAGCAAGCTTTGCCAATCCTTTCACCTGATAGGGATTATCAACAAGGGAAAGCGATTTCAAACGAAGGTATGATTGAATCGCATCTGCCTTCCTGTTTGTATTCTGGTAGCATTCTCCCATCAGTTCATAGAGCTGAGCCGATTCTTTTGCTTTTGTCGGGGAAACTGTTTCGAATATCGTGAGCGCTTTGACAAAATTAGACTTTTCCATGTAAACGACCCCAGCCTGTATCTTTGCCATAATCGATGTCTCGCCAGTTTCTTCTTCCCCGTAACTCTGCAAAATTGCAGCAGCTTTTTCTGTTTTTCCCAATTTTTTATAGCATAGTGCCATATTGTAACGGGCACTCGATGCAAAATCGCTATCAGGAAACTCTTTTGTAATTTGATGAAATGTCTCTGCAGCTTCCTTATATGCATGCATCTTGAAATATGCCATCCCCATGCTGAATTTGACCTGTGGTACCATAGGACTTTCTGGAAAATAATTAACAAACTTTTCCGCTTCAGAGATTACATCTTCGTATTCTTCCTTTTTCTTATAACATTCAACAATATTGCCCTGCGCATCGGCGGCAATCTCACTTTCAGGAAAATCAACAACAACCTTTCTGAATTCATCGATAGCAACTTCATAATCCTGTTTTTCGTATGCCTCTATACCGAGATTAAATTGCGCTTCGGCGGCAAGCTCGCTCGCCTGAAACTTCGCTATAAACTCTCTCATCTTCTCAGGGTCCTGGATACCCCTTCTGTAGTAAGCCCGTTCAATACCGGCGAGCGCATCAGGTGAAAGTTTATCCTCGGGATACTGTTTCAAGAACTTATCATACGCTTTAATTGCATTTTCGTCATCGTTATTATTGTAATGTGAGTTTGCAATCTCAAGCTGAGATGCTTTGGAGAGTTTCGATTCGGGATAGTCGTTGATAACAAGCTGATAGTACGAAATAGCTTCCGGGTATTTAATCGCCCTGAAATAGGTGCCTCCAATCTCATACGCCGCATTTGCAGCAATAGGATATTCCGCATACTGGGCAAGAACAGTTTCCCAGGCTGTTATGGAACGAGCAAAGTATTCAAGCGCGTAATAGCATTTTCCCATATAGAACATTGCTTTTGCACTGGTCGGATCTTCCGGGAATGATTTTTGAAGCCCTTCAAATGCATCGAGTGATTTCATAAATTCCTGTGAATTGAAATGAGCAACACCAATGCCAAATTGCGCACTGATCACGGCAGAGGTATCCGTGGTATAGCTTGAAACTACCCGTGTGAGATTTTCCAGCGCTATATTATTTCTCTCTTCATGAATATTGATCCATCCAACACCCGCTACTGCAGCGGCTATTGTTTTCGGGTCGCTATATTTATCAACTATCTCGCGGTAGAATGGTTTCGACTTTTCATAAATTGCTTTATAGTAAAATGCATCCCCGAGATAAAAAAGTGACCGCGCATACCAAGTACTCTCTTTATCGAAAGGAATCTTGGTGATGAGCGGATTCCCAATGGCAATGGTCATTTCATAATTTGCAAGACGGTTGTATGTTCTTAGAAGCATAGCAAATGAAGCGTCAATAATAACGGGGCGTTCATAGTAGTCAACAATACGCTTGAAGTGGTCCAGCGCTTCTTCATACCGGGTGGCAAGGAAAAGATTTGCACCCGCAAGATAGTCGCCAAGACCTGCAAAATCACCCGTCCGGTAAAGAGATGAAATCTGCCTAAAAACAATGAGTGCTTGCGTTGAATCACCCTTCAAAATGTATGCCCGTCCAAGCCGCAAACTTGCCAGAGCAGCAACCCTTTGATTTGGATAATTGGATGAAACTCGCTGGTATGCCCGTATTGCCTCGTCATAGTTCTCCATCCCCTGATAACTCTGCCCGAGCACATAATTACTGTGCGAAGCCAGAAATCTATCCTTGTGAACAAGGAGGGGTTTCAAATATTCCATCGCCGTTAAGAAATCATCTTGATTATGATAGCATACAGCGAGTTTAAACTTTGCATAATCTTTTAGTTCGCTCCTTGGAAATTTCCTTAAGAAAATTTCATATTTGTACAGTGCACCTTTAAAATCTCCCGAGAAATATAAAACATCGCCCATCCCGTAATATGCATATTTCGCGAGGTCGCTTTCGGGATACAATTCAATCAACTCTTTATATGATTGCAGAGCATTAAGATATTTTTTGAGAGCAAAGTATGCCTTTGCTCGGTAAAAGAGCCCTTCTTTCGTATCAACATCTTCAAGTTTTTCGATAGCGCTTTTGTAATCCCCTTTTCCAAACAGGAGTATTCCCTCTGCTGCCAAGGTTTTCTTTGCGTACTTGTATCCTGGATACTCTCCGGCAAGCTTTGTGAAGATAAATTCTTCCGCCTTCACCCAATGTTTCACGGCAATATAACACATACCAATTCCATAGAGTGCTTCAGGGGCAAGGTAGGTTCCTTTATTCCGTTTATGGCACTTCTCAAATACCTTAATTGCCTCATCGTACCGTTTTAGATTGTAAAGGCATTCTCCCACCCGGTATTGCGACTCAGGTCCAATCTGTTTGTGTCCAGTCAATGGCTTGAAGTATTTGAGCGCAAGCTCCCAATCCTGCTCAAAAAACAGCTGCTCAGCCATTTCAAAATTTCCGCCCGGGTCCCGCATCCCTCCATGGACATTAATAACACCTACCAGAATTGCAAGGATTACAATTTTGCCAACTATCTTCATTTTATGCACCTCTTCATTTATTATTTACCGGTCTCCTCGCCTTTTTCTTCCGGCTTTTTCTCTCCTTCTGGTACTTTTTCCTCTTCAGGTTTCTTCTCTTCAGGTTTCTCTACTTCTCCTTCTTTCCCTTCCTCACCTTCTTTTTCTTCCTCGAGAGACGGTGCTCCTCCCTCTTCCTTCTCTTCCAGGATTCCACCCTTTTCCTGTATTATTACCGTTCCCTCAGGACCAAGCGTCTGCAATTTTGCAAGATGCCCATTGGAAAAAAGTGTATGACCGGATTCTTCAATGACAAGGAATTCAAAGAAATACTTCCCGTCTTCCACAAGATTCCCGGTATTATCCCTGCCATCCCAGTAAAGCCGTGTTGGAGGATCACCCCATGCATTGTAAAGTCGGACAATCTCACCTCTGCCGTTCTTTACACGAAGCTGCCATTTCTTAATCGGTGCTCTTGTCGCAACATTGAGATTCATCCACACGATATTGTCATCTCCACCTGCAAGGGGTGAAAATATCGATTTATTGGGAATAACCTTTGCCCGGAAACCACCAAAATTCATCACGAGAGAAACCGTATGGGTCGGTTGCAGAAGTCCGTTCGATTGATAGTGAT
This sequence comes from uncultured bacterium, assembly GCA_965369615.1. Taxonomy (GTDB): domain Bacteria; phylum Hydrothermota; class E44-bin80; order E44-bin80; family E44-bin80; genus SOKD01. The sequence continues at coordinate 5,364 of CBDUQV010000075.1, forward strand.
TGCTAAAAGCATAATCCACACCAATCGACCATAACTCTGCATCCTTTCTAACACCAAGACCCACATTCAAGTGGTTAACATCAACTCCTGCTCTGAGGATAAGCGGCCACCAGGGGCGATATTCAATACCCTCGTAAAATCGCGGACTCTGGTATTCACTCCATCCGAGGTCGGATGCAAGAACAAGTCTTCTATCGAGCAGTTTAAGGGACATTCCTGCTCTTAAATTGAGCGGATAGATATCCCGCTCAGATTCCATGAGGATACTTGGCTTAACTGCGTTCTGGAAGTTAACACCGATCGAGAAGGCATTATCAGGAAAAAGAAAAAAGCCAATATCAGCACCGTGTCCCATTGCACCCCAATGTGAAATCTTGTGGTAAATGAGCTTATAATTTATGCCCACCGAAAGGAATCGCGCTATCTGCTTGGACATTGTAAGCAGCAAAGCGAACTCATTCTCCCCAAACTCGCCATTGTAGCCATTGCTCGCCGTTATATCCTCAATATCCGGTGTCCTCACCATCATAATGGTGGCACCAAAGGTTCCATACGTACTTGTCGGATGCGCATATGCAAGATAATCAAAGGTTGTTCCCTCAAAAAGAATGCCATGCTGAAACGTGAGTTCTTTCGGGTCTATCTGGTCCAACCCTCCAGGATTGAAATAGCCTGCATTAGCATCATCCGCAAGCCCTGAAAAAGCTCTTCCCATACCAATTACCCGAGCGCTCACACCATATTCAAGAAATGCACCCGGTAATCCCCCGTCATCCCAGTCCATCGCATAACAGGCAATTGAACAGAAAATCACGAAAAAGACCGAAAATTTCACTATCTTCATCCTCTTCTCCTTTGCTCTACTTTACAACAGCCATCCATCTTCTAGAATCATGTACAATCTCTGTCCTGTCGGTTGCTCGTATTGCCAAGAGATATGCACCATTTGCTACGTATGTACCCTTACCATTTCTTCCATCCCATGTAAGGTAGTTCGGTCCGGTCGACCTTGCTGTTTTCGGCCATTCTCTCACCAGGTTACCGAACCTATCGTATATGGAAACAACCACATCGCAAGGACTTGTGAGCCAGTAATAGATCGTTGTCGATCTGTAATCATGGCCAAATGGATTGGGAAAGTTTGTCACTTCTCGTCCACCGGGGGCAACCGTGGGAATGACACGTATGGGATCGACATTGGTTCCTGGTCCGGACCGTCGCTGAGAATCAGCAGCGGAAACGCGCAAATAGAGGTCCTCCGCTTGGTTCGTGGAGTAGCTCACCGTGGGTTCAACCATTCCTGAGGTCAAACTTCTTGTAATGGTGTCACTTGGAGCGAGGGAACCTGAGCCCGTGTATACGTAGATGATAACATCATGGTCATCATCGGTTATTCGGTTTCCGATATTGTCCTCATAGTAAATATGGAGGTGGATATCTGAACCCGACACAATTGTCTCATTCTCCTCATCCGCAACAAGGCGATAACGAGAACCTACTATATTAATTGGAGTCGAATATTGTGTTGTTTTCGTTGGATCATCCAGATCTTCCGCCTGTAAGTATAAGAATCCACTAATGTTACTTGTCAGTGTGAAGGTTGCATTGCCACCGGTGAGGACGCTCGTATCTGCCAATATATCTGGTCCTATCGTCCCAAAAACCCTCACACTGTCCGTTGGAGGACTGGTTTGAATCGGATTCCAGCAGTTATCAACAGCATGCACAATAACATCAAATGGTGTTCCCGAAACCTGCCAGTCAGCTACATCAGGGGTTGCCCCTGGCAGGAAAGACAGAATGGTAGTAGTATCCCCTGGAAACACACTTTGACTGGGCGCAATGAGCAAAAGCCTTGAGAAAAGCCCAGGCTGGACAGCAAATCGTGTTGTTGTATCTGGAATAAATGCAGTATCGCTTGTAATGTGCGACACAAAAAGATGGTAGTATGTAGAGGGATCTGTTATATTGCACGCTGTTCTGAGTGTGCAGGAGAATTGTCCCGCTCCGTTCGCTACAGATGTATCGGGTGGGAGGATAGGAAAGGGATTATCTGATGCAAACCGAATAGTATCATTCCCAAATCCAACTGGATTCCACCAGTAATCCGTAATATACACATCAACGGTGAACGGAATCCCTGCTGTTTGAAAATCGGGTTGCCCCGCTCTCCCTCTTGGAAGGTAGCCAGGAAGCGCACTCTCTCCCGGTAACAATACCTGTATTCTCTGGGGTGAGTTTGGATTAACCGTGAAGGCGTTACTATAAAAACGGTCACTTGTGATTAAATAAACACTTAAGCTGCACAAACTCGCCGCCCTGTAAACAGTGATAAAACGGCTCCCATACCCATTCTGGATTAAGATTTGATCAGGATTAGGACCTATGTACGCTGTCCCGCCGGGATGCAAATCAATGTATATCCAGTTTGTGAAAGTCGGATCAGAGCATGAAACAAAAATTTCAAAACTATCCCCTACTGTCTGTGGAGACGGGATAATACTGTCAAATTGAAATGTTATCTGTCCGAATAACAAAATTGGAAAAAGCAATAGAGTGAGGAAGGGGATTATTCTCTTCATTAAACTCCTCCTTTCATGTAAACATAAAGTCTACCATTATATTCAAGAAACGTCAAGAAAAAAGTTTATTGCGCCGGACAAAAATTAGAAAAGCAACTTTGGAAGTCCGGCAGTCTATTAAAGCATAGAACCGTAACTTTGCGCCACCAAATCGCTCGGGCTTTGCCTTTTTCAAAGTCGCCGCAGGTAGTGTAATAAATTTAATGTTCTATGTCAAGGAAAAAACGAATTTTTTTATTGCTGAGAAACACTACAAGAAATTAGCAATAAAATGTAATCGCAGAAAGATACAGAATAGAACAGAATTGCTTTAGGGGTATCTTTAATACATCCCATCCATTCGATACTCAGCAACATCAAACCAATATCCAGACCTGGAGAGATAGTCATGCTGAGCCTGGAGAAGATCATAGTGGTACTCTTCCTCTTCTTTAATAGTGTTCAGTATTTTTACTGCAAGCTGGTCATCAGTAGTTTCTGCCGCTTTTCTGTAG
>CBDUQV010000076.1:0-8411 GCA_965369615.1 uncultured bacterium
GACAATATTTGTAAAAGGATCTGTTGATAATACTCAAGAGGAGAATCTTGCAGCCTGGATTAAGGCTCTTGCAGAAATAATGCCAAAGAAAGTCCAGATTTATTCCACCGATCGTCCCGTAGCGGAAAAACAGATTAAGAAGGTGGGCAGGAAGAATCTTGAAGCTATTGCGCGAAGAACAACAAAAGAAACCGGCATACCCGTTGATGTTTTTTCATTAGAATAATATATTAATTGCTCTTCTGCGGTTTCAATTTACTTTTAACTTTATTTTTCTTATTTCTAACGAGGGTTAGGAAACCAGGTATTTTACTGATTCCATGATTAATCCGCTTACGAGCGGTAACACCAGGTTATCATCGACACCGAAGGGGAACAGTTCAACAACAGATGCTCCAATGGCACCGCTTATTACAACCAATAAAGGCAATTCAGGAATGAGAAAGGATATTGCCAGGCAAAGAATAAAACATGCCAGGCTTCCTTCAAGCGTTTTCTCTCTCGCCAGAGTGATTTTACCGAATTTCGTTCCAATGAAGTACGCAATCGTATCGCCAACTGAAAGAAAAAGAAGGGCTGCAATGGCTATTTGCTTGGAAAAGAGAAAAACTGAAAGTGATGCGGAGAGTAGATAGATAGATGCACCGGTGAATATTATTCGTTCTTTCTTCCACAGGAGTTTTTCAAATACCCTATAAAAGACTCTTCCGATCGGTTTTATTTCAAGACGGAGAATATCTGCAATGAATGACAGGAATGTCAGGATTACAAGCGCGATCAACATTTCCCTTCTTGCAAGGTGAATGTAAATGAGCGGAAAAACAGCAGTCAAGAGGTGAAGGAATTTTCTTACTTTTATCCCTCTACTTAATTTCTTCACCTCGTTTCTTTCTTCAATCATTGTATTCCTTCAAAAATACACCAAACAGTACCACACATTATTAAAATATGCAAATGAATTGTTTACCGCCGGCGTGGCACTTTCATATTTCATAAAAATATAATGCGAATATACTTTAATATACCTACATTAAGAAGCTAATATTAAATAACATAAGGAGTAGTGATATTTAATGTTACGTTTTCCAGAATGTGCTAATACGGTGCAGGAAATCTTCTTCAGAGTATGAGACGGTTATTCGCATGGGGAGGGAGTCTAAAAATCGTTTACCATAGTCTCGATTAACGAGACGGTTGTCCAGAAGCAGTATTATGCCTGTATCATCTTTTGCGCGCATAAGTCTGCCAAAACCCTGGCGAAGTTTAATGATTGCTTCAGGTATGAATAGAGCACTAAAAGGATTTAAACCCATTGTTTCCAGACGCTCAGCGCGTGCTTCCATTATGGGTTCCTTAGGCACAGGAAAAGGAAGTTTTGTTATAATAAGGTTCTGAAGTGCTTTCCCCGGCACATCAATGCCTTCCCAAAAACTGTATGTTCCGAGCAGAACGGAATCCGTAATTTCTTTGAATTCTTTTGTTATAAGAGATTTTGGGCCTGTTCTTCCTTGAGCAAGAAGTGTTATACCGTTTTGATGAAGTGGCTCTACCAGGTTATCGAATGCCATATTGAGCATTTTATAGGAGGTAAAGAGTATTAGTGTTCCTCTTCGTGTTGAGAGTATCACCTTTCTGATGGTGTCGATAACATCCATTGCATAGGTTTTTTGCCGTGGATTTGAAAGGAACTTTGGCACAATTGAAAGTACCTGCTTGTCGAAATCAAAAGAAGTACCCGTATGAAATTCAACAACCCTTTCATTGCGAACCAAGCCCAATTTCTGATTAAAATAGTCAAAGCTGCTCTCAACAAGAATTGTTGCTGAAACAAGTACAGCAGTTTGGATCCTGTCGAAAAGTCTCTCTTTAAGCATATCACCAATAACAATTGGTGCAGAGGTGACCTTAAAATTTTCAAATCCATGGCAAATTTCAACCCAATAGCACATATTACCCTCCTCACAGGAGAATAATGAATGGAACCTTTCTTTCATATCATTCAGTTCTACCGTTAATTCCATGATTTTATCAACGTTTCTTTTCCCCATGGCACGCTGCTTTGATTCTGAAAGATGATTGACAAAACATTCCAGAACCTCATTGATTGTGCAGAGGTTTGAAAAAAATATCTCATTGTAAGGATTTAATTCCTCCACAAGTGTAGTTGCTTTTGTAAGACGGCTTATTGATTTGTATTCTGCCTGCTGCAATGACTCAGTAATACTTTCTGAGATTTGCGAAAGGATCTCTTTTGATTTTGTAACCAGTTCAATACATTTCTTGATATCAATCAAGGTAACGGGCATTGATTTCTCTCCAAGAATAGTGATGGTTTCCCTTAATGTTATCAGTAGCCCTTTCCCTCTTTTAAAGAGCCTATCAAGGATGTTTCTGACGTACCTTGATGTAATAGTATCTCCCAGAAAGTCTGTTGCTGCTCTTTCAAGATTATGTGCCTCATCGATGATGAGTCGATGATATTCTCCAAGAATCTTCTGTTCAGCATTAAGATCGGACAACAGAAGGGAATGATTGAGTACAACGATGTTTGAATCCTGTATTTCCTTTCTTATTTTTGCAAGATAACAACTGCTAAAATATAAACACTTATTCATTTCACAGTCCTTTACATCACATGAGAGCAAAGAGCAGAGAGACTGTTTCTGCTGAATCTGTAATGAACTGTTTTCTGAAATATCCCCGGTTTCTGTTAAGTGTTGCCAAATAATGAGGTTAAGCAGAGCATATCGATCCTCCTGTTCCAGGGCGGTAAATTGCACCTGCAGCATGTTGAACCACCGTCTCAAGCACAGATAGTTATTTCTTCCCTTTATGAGTGAAGCCTTAAATGATATGCCTAATGTCTTTGAAACGTTGACAATATCATTATTGAATACCTGATCTTCAAGATTCTTTGTGTAGGTAGAAACAAGGACTCTTTGTTCTGAAAGCTTGCTCCACAGTATTGATGGGATAAGGTATGCGAACGTTTTTCCTGTTCCCGTTCCAGCCTCTGCAACGAGTATTTCATCGCCTAAGAAAGCTCTCATAACCATTTTCGATAGGCAAACCTGTTCGGGTCGATATTCATATTTAATGCCTGACTTGTTGAGCATGCTCTCATTGGAAAGGATTTCTTCTACGCATTTCTCTGATGTTTCAAAAGAATGTTTTTCATCTTCTGCTGTAAACTCAATAACATTGGAAGGAATGGGAGCATACTGAGTAATGCCACAAGTACTCCCTCTTTCCGTACGCACAGGGGACCTGTTGTATGCTTCGATGAACAAACGAAGTGAATCATCTTTTAATGTATCCGCAATGTTGCTGATATTTTTTAGAATTTCAGTGGGAAGAGATTCAATAATATTGAGGAATTTAATATAAATCTTTGATGTGGCAATTGCATCGTCGAGAGCACGGTGAAAGGCTGGTTTACCGTTTTCAAGAAGGTTATAGAGCGTTTTGAGCTTATGATTGTTTATGAAAGGAAGCAGGATCCTTGATAGTTTCAGCGTATCGATTACCGGATTATTGAGCTTTCCTGCTTCTTTTTCAAGAAAGGAAATATCAAAAGGAGCATTATGAGCAATCAAAGGGGTAAGTCCAAAAAAACGAAGTAAATCATCTTTAACATCTTCAAGAAAGGGTGCTTCTTTGATCTCTTGTTCCTGAATGCCTGTCAGGATAATTATCTCCAGGGGTACATGCATACGGGGATTTATGAGGGTCTGATACGTATCCACTATTTCTTTATTTTGCACTCTAACAGCTCCAATTTCTATAATTCTGTCAGAGGAATCGAGACCCGTTGTTTCAAGATCAAATACAATGAAGGTATCGGAAATACTTTTATTTTTTGCCAATTTCAATCCATATAAATCTTGAAAGGATTTTTGAATTTGATATGCTCACGATTGTTTAAAAGCTGTATGAAATGGATGTATCGGTGGGTTAAGGTGCTGTGGCATGACCGTGACATCTATTCGGGGGGTGTTTCATCCTTTGTTTTCCATGAAGTGTACAATGTATCAATGAGACCTGGATAGATGCGGTTCTTTGCAAGCAGTATCCTGGTTACACTGTGATTTACCTGTTCTTCCATTTCAGGATGAGCAGTAACCATTTTTTCAATTGCCTCCATAAGGATGATCGCTTTTATATCCCAGAGTATCAGGAGTATGTCGTTTCCAGCAGAGAAAGTCTTTGTTGCTATCACTGAAAGGTCTTCATTTTCAAGGATCCTCAGAGCCGGTGCGTACAGGTCATCGGTCATAACAAGGATATCAGGATTTGAAAACCGAATGAGGTCAATAATACTCTTCGAAAAAAGTGCGGGAACAGTATCAAAATCAGTATAGATGACACTGGACATTATTATACCGTCAATTTTATGTGACAGAGTTAGAAAGAGATTGAGATCCTCGATCATCCTGATTGCTGGAAAATTGTAATGCGCGACCGTTACATCGCTATTTATCCTCACATCACCATATCCGGGATAATGCTTTGCAAAACAAAGAATACCACCCGCCTGATATCCCTCAATGAGCGTTTCGCTTTGCTTTTTGACGGTAATCAGGTTGCTGCCGAGGGAGCGCTCCTGAACATTCATTAATGCATTTTCACTGCTTGAAATATCCAGTGATGGGGCAAGATTCACATTAATTCCCATATTTCGCATCGTTACTGCTGTTCGATAGGCATACGCCAGGAGTTCTTTTTTGCTGTACGACATGCCGAGTTCCTTTGCTGACGGTGTTTTTTTGTATCCTTTAATGTGTTTTAATCTGTTAACTTTTCCACCTTCCTGGTCAATTGCAAAAAAGAGCGGAATAAGGGCATCTTTGTTGTAGTTCTCTATCAGTTCTGCAGTTGATGCAAGGTCCCTGATAAAGTTCTGGTTGAGAATAACGCCACCAATTTGATATTTCTTCACAAACTCGAAACTTGGGGGATAACAGGTAATCATCTGCCCGATTTTAATGTTTAACGGCAAATTTCTTGCGATTTCCTTTGCCTTTTCCTTTTGTTTCTCCCTTGCTTCTTCATCAACGGTTTTAAGAATATTGATTGCCAGTGGTTCAACTGGATGTGTCATATCAGTAACAATGGGTTTTATGACCTCTTTTGTGCAATTTATGGTTAGGCTGGCTATAAAAAGTAGGAAACAAACACTGCTTTTCTTCATAATTGTCACATCATAATAGAAGATTTCTTCCGTGTCAACAGTTTTTTGAGATCTGACAAGAGACTCCTTGCATCACAGGTTTTTGTAGTAATTTTTGCAGGGATAAAAAAAAGGGTGAGACTCTATATCTCACCCTTTTTTAATAATGAAAACTATCAGTCGCTGAGTACCCTGAATTCAATCCTTCTATTCAGCTGGCGTCCGTCGCGTGTTGCATTGCTGGCAATGGGCATTGTCTCGCCATATCCCCGCGCTATAAGCCTGTTCGTAGTGATGCCGCGCGAGACAAGATACATTCTTACAGAATTTGCACGGGCATCGGAGAGCCTCATATTGTAAGCATCACTGCCAACACTGTCAGTATGCCCGGCTATCTCAACGATAACATTTGCATTTGCCTGCAAAACCCTCAATGCATCATCAAGTACTGGATAGGATTCAGGTCTTATTGTTGCCTTTCCGGTATCGAAGTAGATTCCTCTAAGTGTTATCACCTGTCCCTTCTTCATCTTCTCGATAAGTTCAAAGTTCTGGATCGTAGTTTCCTTGTTTTTTACAATAACTCCTGGTTTTGCGTCTGTTACGTAGTTATCAGCTTCCACCTTAACCGTGTAGGTTCCGACACCAAGGGTTATTTTATAAACACCGGTGGAAGGGTCTGTAGAGAGTACTGTATCTTTTTCGACCAAGGTTACCTTTGCACTGAGAGGTGTCTTTTCTTTTGCAGCGATTACCCTTCCGGTGAGCACACCCTGTTTCTTTTCAGGCGGTTTTGGTTTTTTCTTCCTGGTAAGCTCAAAATCCTCGACTTCCATCTGCCCGACAACAACACGAACCGGTTTTTCTACCCATTTGTATCCCTCCCTTGAGACATGAACTCGGTAGAGTCCGGGGCTTACCACAATCTTATACAGTCCAGTTTCATGATCGGATGTGATACTTTCAAGATCACCTCCGGGGAAGGAGATGGTTGCACCAAGTGGTTCATGTGTCTCCGCATCGGTGATTTTTCCCGCAATGGTCGCTTTTGGAGGAGGAGGTGGCTTGGCAAAAATTGCAGAGCTTGAAGTAATACCAAAGAAGACGCGCCATTTTGACCGCTGGTTCTGATATATGTTGTTCGTTGAATCGACATCCGGAACAAAGTCCATGTCTGTCATTGTTGCGAAATCACCACCCATGTCGATGGTCACTCCAACAGGTGTGACAAAACGGATACCTGGTGTCATTATCATTGTATCCGGTGCATTCTCACAATGTTTACCGGTAGCTTCAAAAATAAACTTTACGTATGGTCCGGTCAGGATATCTGCGCCGACACCCCAGATAAATCTTCTTTCTGGATCCAGAGGAGTGTATCTTCTGGAAATGTAGGTGGGAATATCATTGGGATTCTTAAATGCGGCAGGACCTTCTGTTCCGGCATTGAGATGCAAACTAAAGACATTAAAATCAAAATCAGCGAGGAAAAGTGCACCAAAACTTGCACTTCGCGGTACCGTACCAATAAAACCTTTTTCAACCATCTGGGAATCCGTACTTGCGATGGGTTCCCAGGGAATGTTAACAAATCCTGCTGCTCCAAGTGTGAAACCGACCTGGTTGACCGTATCGCGGAAAACAGGAAGACCGAGTTTTGCGATAGGACGCAAGTTCTTAAACGCAAAATCGTATGTATCTTCCATGCGCGGTCGGTGGAAATATCGCATTTGAATTTGTGCGGCAAGTGCAAACTCAAAAAAAGTTATCGGTGCGTATCCAAGGAATGTGTGAATGTTCGCGAAGTTTCGTGTGCTGTCAGAGCCTGCTACATCAGCATAGGAATAATCACCATGCAGCCCGAATGTGAAGTATCCCATTTCGGTTGCTCGCGCAGAGTATGTCCGGTAAATACCGTCTGTACCAAAAAATGTTGGGTGTCCCCACAGGGATGAAGATAAAACCAACAAAACAAAAAGACAACTAAAAAGTACATAATTTCTTTTCATACGTTCCTCCATTTTAGTTTTTATCTTCAACGGGAGTGTTATCTCCGTTCTCCTCCTGTACCTTTTGTAATTTGAATATCCTGGATATGCGTTCTTCTTTTACGAACAGAGGAAGTTTTATAGATTTATATTCAGGATGTTTAATTATAAGTGTGTATATACCAAGCGGTAGATCTTGAACAATGCATGTGCCATCAATGCATATATGTGTTTCTTGTACCTCCTTTCCTTTTACGAATACCGTTGCTGCCAACGGCTGTTCATTTTTCGCATCAAAAACAGTAATGGTAATGTATCCAAGGGGGTTTCGCTTTGTAGAGAATGAAATGGATATCTCTCCGGTAATTCTATAGTCAAAGTTGCGCTTCTCATACTCGTCAAGAGGAATTTCAATGGCTGCACGCAATCGCCATATTCCAAAGGTTGTTCCAAGCCCGGAGCATATTCGTGTATTATACATACTGGACCGATCGAAACCATCGTGCAGTTCTGTATAAAATTCAAGGAAAGGCTGAAATGCCTTGCTCTGCAGTGAGAGTAATATACTGTAGTCCAGAAGATTCAGTCCTGATTTTCTCCCTGCTTTGAGTGACTGACCGATGAGGAAAGCAGGTAAGTTCTCATTTTTAAAGGGCACAATGTCAATATCAAGTGCTGCGGCAACAGATGGTTTCTCGGTTTTTGCAAAGACTATGAAAGGCGATAAACTCGATATCATCCTTCCCATGCTAAGAAAAGGGACTTTTGCCTTTATGAATAAACCCTGCTGGTTCTCACCATCACGAGTAAAAAAGCTCAATCCTGTTCCCGCCTCAATATAAGAACAAAGCCCGTATCGGGCATTCACCATAACTTGATTTTGCTGTACTATGCTATCATATTCCTTCAAGGATTGTCTGCCGAATGTCTCACGCAGAATAATATCCGCCGCACCTGTTTTTCTGAATGAGGCAGTTGATGTAAAAAATCCGCTATCACCGCTTAGAAAAGGCGGTTGAGCCGTAGTTAAGGAAATCAATAGCGATACTATGAATTGCGATATCATAATTCCTTGATTGATAAGCAGCTCTAAAAATTTGCTCAGTACAAGGTTACTTATACAGTAAACATTCTGTTATTCACAGAATCGAATTTAGTATAGCATGTTTGCTACTTTTTGTCAAGTATCTCGTTTCATTTTTATAAAGGCACTGTATCCTGCGATTATACAAGAATTCATTGCCTACAGACCT
>CBDUQV010000077.1:0-8369 GCA_965369615.1 uncultured bacterium
ATATTTCCCTGTTCTGTCTGAATTTTACTTCCCTTTTCGCAGGATGCACATTGATGTCCACTTCAGTTCCTGGAAGGGTTATCTCCAGCAGAAAAATGGGGTGCTTTCCCCAGAGGCTCTTGCCATATGCCTGGTAAACTGCTTTCCTTGCCAGGTTGTCCTGTACCCATCTCCTGTTGACAAAAATGTATTGCATATCCCTCCGCGACTGCGCATCCTCAGATCTTGCAATGACACCCTGCACCCTCATTGCTCCGTTACTCCTCGAGAAGGAAAGAAGTGTTTGAACACCTTTTATGTCGAGTAAATTTAAGAACCGCTCTGAAAGATCCTTCGATGGTGGAAAATCAAGATTCATCACACCATTATTGAAGAGCGTAAAGTGAATCTTCCTGTTAACAAGAGCAAGGGCGATAAATACCCTGCGAATATGTCTGAATTCGGTTGCTTCTGATTTGAGAAATTTTCTCCGGGCAGGCACATTGAAAAAAAGCCTTTTTATTTCCACTGTTGTTCCGTTCGTCTTTGCTTGAGGCTTCTTCTCAACAATCTCATCACCCTCAGTTGTGATTAAAAATCCCATTTCGCTATCTTTCTTTTTGGATTCAATTGAAAGCTCTGAAACAGCTCTGATACTTGGAAGCGCTTCCCCTCTGAAACCAAATGTCTGAAGCTGCATTATATCGTCAAATATACTTATTTTGCTTGTTGCATAACGTTCAAGAGAAAGCTCTATCTCAGAAGGAGTCATTCCTCTTCCATTATCTATAACCTTAATTTTTTTTGCGCCACCTTGTTCTATCTCACAGACTATTCTTGAACTCTCAGCATCAATGGAATTCTCAATGAGTTCTTTCACAACAGAAGCCGGTCGTTCAACAACCTCTCCTGCTCGTATCTTTTATCTTATTTATTTAGGGAGAAAAATGATATTTTTGGCCACGGATAATTCTACTAAACTGCGTTTCTCAGGAGGGGTCCTGGTTTTGCAAAGAAAAATCCTTGACCAAATTTAATCCCCATATCCTTAAGAACCTTATATTCTTTTTCTGTTTCAATTCCCTCGGCAATAATCTTGGCATCGATTTTCTCTGAAAATGGAATTAAGCTTTCCAGCAAATTCCGTTTTATTATATGCTTGTCTATATCACGAATGAGAGCCATATCGTATTTTAAATACGACGGGCTGAGTTCTGCTATAGTATGAAGAGATGAGTACCCGGCGCCCACATCATCTATTGCAACGGAAAAACCAAATTTCTCAAGTGTTTGCACCGTATTCTTGAATGAAGTTATATCCTTGATGGCAAGCCTTTCAGTAATTTCAAGAATAACATTACTGACCGAATACCCTGCTGCGGTAATATCATTTGCAAACTTCCCGTCTTTAAATTCAGGATCAAGAACTCCCTTAGCAGAAACATTGAGAAATAACTTTTTGCCTGCGAGCGTATCCTTCACTTCCCGAATCGACTGCTTCCTGCAAAGTCTTTCAAGTTCCAGTATCATTTCCGTTTGTACTGCAAAAGAGAAGAGTGTTTCGGTATCGTTAAAAAATTCAGGTGATGTTATCCGGGCAAGTGCCTCATAGCCTATTATTGATCCATCAGAGAATCTCACTATGGGTTGAAAAACAATCTGAACATCCTCGTTAACGATTATTCTTTTCAACTCCCTGTGTCTTCTTTCCCAGAAATTCGAAGTTTGGCTGTATGCGTTCTCCTTTGCTCTGATCACGGATGAATACAGATTCCTCTCAAACCGTACAACAGGATCAATATAGAGGAAATCCATACCGATATGGCAGATGGTTTCTGGAAAAAGGAATTTTATACGGAGGTCTTGCGTTTCCGAAAATATTTTCTTATTGATATTGTCTACAAGACATTGCATAAAGGGCTTATCAACCTCTTCATCATTCTCCTGAGAAAAGACAAAAATGATAAACTTGCCTGCTCTTACTGCCTGCGTTGCAATAAGATCCCTTTCTTTCAGAAGATCTGAATAAAGTGTTTTCAGAATTTCCGAAATTCTCGTAAGCACCTGGTCGAATTTCTGCCAGCCGTGGATTGTCTCCACTGACTCAATAATATCAAGGTAAATAATTCCAACTTTCCTCGAGTTTTTAGTGCGTTTTCTTACCTCATCAATAACAATCGGTACCGTTGGGAAATCAACCAAATGGTCATAGAGAGCACCTTTAAATTGCAGCCATTCTTTTCGTATCTTCGCTTCTTCGTTATTATTACTGGATGTCATAGATCAATCCTCTCACCCATTTTTGCTTAGGATATCATGTACTCTCATAATTAAATCCTCTGGAGCAAATGGTTTTGTTATGTAGTCTACCGCACCTTCTTGAATACCAAGTACCTTGTCCCGTGTTTCCGTCTTACACGTCAACATTGCAACCGGGATATCCTTGGTTTCCTCCTCTATCTTCAGTATCTTCAGTACTTCCCATCCGTCAATCTCAGGCATCATGATGTCCAGAAGAATCAGATCTGGTTTTTCCTTTCGTGCCAATTCCAGAGCAGTGAGACCATCCTGTGCTTTCAGAACAGTAATGTGTTCTTCAGCGAGTATGATCGACACAAGTTCCAGTATGTCTTTTTCGTCATCAACAACTAATATCTTTGCGCTCATCTATTACCACCTCCATATACAGGGAGAGTAAAACAGAAACAGGAGCCTTTTCCTTTTTTGCTTTCAACGGTTATCCTCTCATTATGCGCATCAATTATTGTTTTTACAATAGATAATCCAAGCCCCAGCCCCTTGTGCTTGCTCTTTCTGTCTATTTGAAAGAACTTCTCAAATATCTTTTTCTTCATTGATTTTGAAATACCTGTTCCAGTATCTCTCACGCATACTTCAATCTTACCATCTTTTCCATTCAAGCTGTAAGCCTGTACGCTGATCTTCCCGCCTGGTTCTGTAAACTTTATCGCGTTTGTTATCAGGTTCTCCAGAACCTGAATTATCCTCTCCCTGTCGGCAATTACCGGAGGTAAGTGAGCCGGAAGCTGCTCATCAAAGTTTATTTCCTTTTCAGAAAGATTCATGTCAAGATTAACCACTGTTTCCCGTACTACACTTTGAATATGAAATGGCGTCAGGGAAAGCTCAAACGTACCTGCTTCAAAACTCGAGAAATCAATCAAGTTCAGGATTTGTTTGTTAAGTCTGGAGAGATTTCTTTTTACAACTTCAAATCCTCTTTTCTGCTTTTCAGTCAAAGATCCCATCTTCTCCTGGTACATATACTCAATATAGCCTTTGAGAGACGTTAACGGAGTCATCAATTCGTGTGATACATTCGCGAGAAACTGAGACTTCAGGTCATTGAGTTTCTTGAGTTCTTTATTTGTTTCCGATAATGTCCTTTTTTGAGATTCAAGTAGATCCATATCCTGTTTAATCCTGTTCACCATCTCATTCAGAGCTTCAGCAAGGATACCAATCTCATCCTTTCTCTGGGCAGCAAGGTGAGTATCAAAATGCCAATGTTCCATTTGCTTTGCTGACTGTGTTAATTGCTCAAGTGGCCTTGTCACCGCGCGAGCCTGGAAATTTGCAATAATCGATGCAAGCATAACTGAAACAAGTGTAACAGAGAATATCACTGTACGAAACACAAAGAGCTGTTTCTCCAGATATGCAGTTGAGAAAAAATATCTCACCGAGTATCGGTGCCATCCCCATGGTTCAAGATATGGAAAAACAATGTTGTAATGTTTTTTATCATCAACAGAACCAAAGGAAGGGGAAATTTGCTTAATTCGCATACCAAGGGCTTCTTCCTCCTCATCTGGTAGCTTTTCAGTACCTTTTCCTTTAAATTCATCTGAATCAAACACCTTTTCGCCTTCAACAGTGTAAATCACAACTCTTATTAGTTCTTTGTCAAGGTTGAGAAGGCTGAGGATACGTTCCCTAAATTTATAGTATCCTGACTCGTAGTAATTTTCATAGGCTTCAACCAGAATTCCTGCTGTTAAAGTGGCTACAATGAGCGCGTTTTTCTCATTACTTGCTCGTATTTCCTTTGCCCGGAGGTGCACCAATATAAATGCAAGACCCATCATAAAAATGAACAGGAGAATACTTATGTTGATAATAATCCTTGATCGAAAATTCATTCTTCTGAGCCCTTTCTCATAATTTCGCTAACAAGAATAAATTCATCACGTCGTAGTACTCATTCTATTTTTCTCCCTGCAGTTGCCTATGTATCAAATGCGCCCTCTTTAATCGATTTCCTCTCATGTATCTATTCTACAGAGTGTGAATATAAAAGTCAAGCAAAAAAATATACCTCCCATAACTACAAAAACCTTTGTGCTATGGTCACTTACTGAATACAGCTTACCTGAGCTTTCCTGTTCCTTATTACAAAAAAACCGACTATTTTACATCAAAAACGGGTGAGGAGCATAATTCAATTTGATTCGGGAGATTTTTTACTCATGCACCGCATTTCTTTAGTATGGTCAAGAAACGAGTCAACTGTATAGATATCAAATTTGTTCTTTCGTAATAGATATGCAGTAACACCAATACCACAAACACTCTGGAATGAAACATTTGTTTTACGGATACCACAGGAGGGACTTCCGTCTTTGAGTATAATTATCCTTACTTTTAGAAACCTCGCAAAATCAACTGTTTTAAGAGCCCCCTCCCGGAATTTCTGCGTAACATCATCACCTGCTTTTTGGATAACACGAGTGTTTCCCTCCCAGAATGCGCGACCATCACCCTGTTCAATCGTTGCCGGTTCCCGAGGAATGGTCATTCCACCAAGGAGTTCAGGACAAACTGGTAAGAGCATATAATCTTCTTTGAGTTTCAGTATCAGAGGATCAAAGCTATCGCTTCCATCGTATCTCGTTTGTAAGCCTAAGAGACAAGAACTAATCAGGACGTATTTCATCACAATCAGCGCGATTCTCCATTTCTCCCATTCCCTGTTTCGCTATCGTACGAACGTGCCTACTTCCCTTCTTTGTTCTCTCCGTCCTCTTTGCCTGGCTCGGGTTCTGGTTCGGTCTTCTTTTCAATCTTTACCGTTGGCTTCTTCTCTTCTTCTTTTGGTTCCACTTCTTCTTCCCTCTTTTCTTTCTCCTCTTCCTCTCCCTTCTCTTTCATCTCTCTCGGTGCTTCGATAACCATAATTATTCTTCGATTTTTCTGTCTGTGAATCTCACTGTCGTTGGGAAAGAGTGGCTGATACTGTCCATACGCAACAGCAGCTAAACGTTCAGGAGGAATCTCAACTTTCTCCTGAAGGAACCGCACCACATTTATTGCTCGCGCAGATGATAGCTCCCAGTTTGATGCGTATTTCAATAATAAATCACCACTAATTTTCATATCATCGGTATGGCCCTCAACGTGAATTTCTCCGGTAGTTGCATTCTTGAGAATCTTGCCAAGCTTTGACAGAATAAGCAATCCCTCACTGCTCAAATCCGCCTCTCCAGGATTAAAGATCCGCAAACCCGGGAGACTAATTTCCACTCCTTTTTCGGCTCTGCGTATTTCAAAATTCTCTTCGGCTGAGATTTTACTCAACTCCTCTAAAATACTTTTCTTATACGAGTCTCCTGTCTCGGAATCCACCTTTGCTTCCATCTGCTTCTTCAATCTCATAATAAGCTCTGTTAATGTCCTGTTTTCTTCGTTAAGACTCACCACCTTATAATTGAGTGGCTTGAATTCCGTTATGTAGAAGAAGGTACCATAACCACCAAGAGCAAGAACAATAACAATAAGTAGGTACGTAAAAATCCTCATTATCTCCCCCTTGTTTTACTATATGAAACTAATTACATCGATTAATACAAGATTACACCAATTGCTAAAACCGTATTTAGTTTGTGTAATCAACACGTTAGCGTAATTGTAACAATGCAATCGCGTAGCAAGCGATAGCTTCTTGAGCACCAATTGGTCCAAAACCTTCGTTTCGCTTTGCCTTTATGGAAATTTTCTGAATATCAACATCAAGCAAATGTGCCACACTCTCCTGTATTTGCTTCTTATACGGTGATAATATCGGTGCTTCAGCGATAATAGTAGAATCGATATTGACGATACCAAAAGAAGCCATTTTCCTGATGGCTGTAATAATCTCTGTACTTGAGATTCCTTTTATCGATTCATCAGTATCAGGAAAATGTTCTCCGATGTCCCCGAGCGAAAGGGCACCAAGGATTGCATCACTAATTGCATGAAGCAATACATCAGCATCAGAATGTCCCGTCAGTCCAGCATCTGATGGAATTTTCAAGCCACCAAGGAAAAGTTCTCTTCCCTGAACCAATTTATGAATGTCGTAGCCAAAACCAATTCTTATATCCATACTTAATTCCCAGAATGTGTATTATCGCACATTTATCGTTCCAATCCTATTGAATCATTTTGGTAAATAAAACCCGCCCCGTCGGGAGATCAAGTACACTGACCACCTTGCATCTAATAACCTTACCGAGCGATGATGACGCACCCTCTACGACAACCGTGCTATTATCATCAAGGTATCCTATCCCTTCACCAGAATACCTTCCTCGTTTGACGGGTTTCACGTGTACGATATCACCTTTGAAAAAGGCTTGTTTCAATGCAGTTCCAAGTTCCTTGATTTTAAGTACCTGCACTCCTGCAATCTTCGCAAAAGGCTCAAGCTCATCCTCAATGGTAAGGAGCTTGCAGTTCTTCTCTCTGGAAAGACAAACAATCTTTCTGTTAATGCTTTCCTGATCTTTCGGTTCCATTTTCTCAATGAGTACATTATAGTCTTCGTTACTGATAAGAGTGTCAATAACCATATCACCTCTCCGAATAGAGACATCTGCATTCGGTTGTGATGCCTGTTGTTTAATGTAATCGATAAGAAATTGAGGTATCACAATTGTGTCTGTCAAAAAGCCTGTTCGTAACACCATGAGGATCCGGCCATCAATGATTGCCTCAGTTGATGGTATAATGAAATCAGTTTTTTTTCTATTAAAAAATGGCACAATACTCCTTTTGTCCGTTTATGATTTTGATAGAGATTGCTGTATCGCTTCCTTAATGTTCTTTACAGCAATTGTTTTCATTTTTCGAGACTTCCCTTCCTTTACCTGACCGTACGGAATGATACAGCGGTTGAATCCCAGCCTTTCTGCTTCTGCAATCCTCCGTTCTATCTGCGAAACAGGTCTTACTTCGCCTGCAAGACCCACCTCTCCAATTACCACCGTACCATTATTGCACGGACGATCCTCCAGATTTGAAGCAATAGCAATCAAAAGCCCAAGATCACAGGAAGGTTCAAACAGTTTCAATCCTCCTACCACATTGCAAAAAACATCGTAGCCACCAAGGTTATAACCCGCTTTCCTTTCAAGGACTGCAAGGAGAATTGAGAATTTCTTATAATCACTTCCTACAATGACGCGCTGCGGGACAGGATAGCGTGTTGGAGAAACGAGCGCCTGGACCTCCGCAAGGATCGGACGGGTACCCTCTATGGTGGAAACAACAACAGAACCGGATGTATCGAAAGTTCGCTCGTTGAGAAAAACAAGTGAAGGATTCTCTACTTCACTGAGCCCGTCCTTTGTCATCTCGAAAACACCTATTTCATTGACTGAACCAAACCGGTTCTTAACCGCTCGAAGTATTCTGAAAGACTGGGTCCGGTCACCTTCAAGGTACAGAACCGTATCAACCATATGCTCAAGCGTTCTCGGTCCTGCAATCATCCCCACCTTCGTAACGTGTCCGACAAGAAAGATCGTGATCCCTTCAGTTTTGGCAATGCGTGTCAATCTTGAAGTACATTCTCGTACCTGGCTCACCGACCCGGGTGGGGATTCCAATCCAGTATCGAACAGTGTTTGAATAGAATCAATAATGAGCAGTACCGGTGAAATTTCATGAACCGATGCTATAGTATTCTCAAGCGATGTTTCTGAAAGAAGGTAGAGGTTGTTACTTTCTATTCGGAGTCGCTTTGCTCGTAAAGCAATTTGATACGTTGATTCTTCTCCTGAAACATAGAGGATCTTTTTTTCTTTTCCAGCAAATCTGGATGCTACTTGTATAAGGAGTGTTGATTTCCCTATCCCCGGCTCACCTCCCATGAGAATCACAGTCCCCGGAACAACACCTCCTCCAAGAACTCTATCAAACTCTGCAATACCGGTAGTCCATCGCTTCCACTGATATTGTTCAATCTCACTGAGCATAACCGGCTTCGACGGCGCTCCTGTTCTTGTATCACCGCTGACCAGCCGCTCTTCTACAAAGCTGTTCCACACATTACAATGGGGACATTTCCCTATCCATTTTGGAGCAGAATACCCACATTCCTGACA
>CBDUQV010000078.1:0-8296 GCA_965369615.1 uncultured bacterium
TTCTCCTACAGTTGAGACACTTAAAACGTTGCTTATATAAGTTTGTTTTACCATGGTAAATAACATTCTTTGATAAACAATATGGACAATGTTTTTTTTACCATTATTGACTCCCTTTAATAAACTAGGTTATTTTTAACTCCAACTTGTTTATTTATAATATATTATGTATTTTGTCAACAACATTTCATGACCTTTATGCCCATTCTGAGGGTTTCATAAGAAGCCCGAAGAATCTCGGTTTTATTTATGTCAGAGATTCTTTTAGAGTCAGGAGAGAAAGGATTACTCAGAATGACAGCTTTTTCAAACCTGTCCTCAAGAGAAGCAAAGGAATGACCGTAAAGACAATTTAGATACATTACACTAAGAGATAGTGACTCTTTTTCATGAAAACATATAATATTTTGTGATGATTTTAAACAAATATTCCCATTTTGCTTGACAATGCAAATGGAATAGTATATAAGAAAGCTTATGGAATGCAGGATGAATTGCGCAGGGATTCTTGAAAATGTGAGAAGCCTGATGATTCAGGGAAAGCATACGGAGGCTCTAAAGCAGTACCTTCAAAATATAAAGGAATTCAGTGATGAACCTGACATGAGGAATATAGGTGGTGATATTTTCAACAAGATGGGAAAGAGGGATGAAGCTCTCATTGAGTATGAACGATGTGCTCAATTGTATCGGGACCTGCAATTGTATGCAAATGCAATTGCAATCTGCAAAAAAATGTTGAGAATTGACGATACCTATGAACATGTTTATGCCGTTCTTGGAGATATCTATATGGAAGCAGGATTTGTCGGTGAATCGATACTAAACTATCTTGAATATGCAGAGCGTATTAGAAAGTCTTCAGGACATGGCAAGCTTGAGAGTATATTTCGTAAGATTCTTGATTCATTCGGAAGGGATAACAGGATCCTAAAACACACAATCGAGGGGTTCCCGGAATTGAAGAAAGAGTTTGACATTCATATTGATGCCCGGCAGAGCATCGAGGAGACACAGGAGAGGGATCTCATCGAATTGATAAAGAGAGATCCTGAGTATAGAAGTTTTGAAAAATTAATCGAAATGGAGTTGTTTCGATCACGAAGGTATGTAAGACCATTTTCAATCTTTGCAATTGAGATGCGTTTCAATGAAGTTACGCAGGAAACTTGTTCGGTTGATATGGAGAAGCTATTTGGCATCCTGAAGAACAATCTTAGAATTATTGATTACGTTTTTCTTATTTCAGAAGGACTCTTTTACGGATTTCTTCCAGAAACTCCTTCCGATGGTGCATTCATTCTCAGTGATCGACTGGTAACCAGGATGAAAGAGCTGTGTCAGCATCAGGTGAAAATCTCGATGAGATGGGCAACATACCCAAAGGACGGAAAAGGACTTGATGAGTTGCTCGATTCGCTTCAGAAGAGTGGTCAGGTTTATTTTCAGTGATGATCTCCGGAGAAACAGGAATTGTTGTTAACGAAGATGCAAATAGGGATACATAGGTCGTACTATTCTCGTTTTAATGATTGATTTTTATTGCAATATATTTTAGACTGACGTAACGGGGCGTGGCGCAGCCCGGGTAGCGCGCCTGCTTTGGGAGCAGGAAGTCGGAGGTTCAAATCCTCTCGCCCCGACATATAACTCCTCGAAAGAAGAAATTCGTAACCGAGTAATCGGGTTATTAGTTTATTAACTGCATTCGGTCAAAAGGGTATTGTGCGAGTTTTTCCTGCAATTTTGTTGTTTACGAAGCGATTTAATTTTATCTTCTTTGAAGTACAATCCGGTTACAGGAATATCTCAATGAGGGTGTTCCATAATTATTTTCTATACTGGGCTCAGCTAAAGCCATAGCCTGTGCACTCTTTTTATGTAAGCCTTGCAGGGGATTTTAAAACAGAGGAGAGCATGATGAAGAAATTTATAGAGGAGACGGTGAGTCCGCTCGTTTTTCCGCGTCCTGTCGCTCTTGTAACAGTGCGTGCAGATAAGTTTGATAACATTATAACCCTAAGCTGGATTGGAACCGTGTGCTCATCACCTCCCGTTATTGCAATGGGTATTCGGGAAAACAGGTTCTCGTATTCCCTTATCCAGAAGAGCGGCGAGTTTGTTGTTAACATACCTGATAAGAAACTGACGAGAGAAGCGGATTACTGTGGGACACGATCAGGGAACGATGTTGATAAGTTTAAAGAAACCGGGCTCACAAAGGAGAGGGGAAAGAACGTTAACGCTCCTTTAATTAAAGAGTGTCCAATTAATATCGAGTGCTTATTATTAAAGACGTTTAAACTGGGGAGTCATACACTTTTTCTTGGAAAGGTTGTTGGTACACATATTGACGAGGCTATCATCACTGAAGGAGAATTTGATGATATGAAATTCAAACCGCTCACATATCTTTCACCCCATTACTTTACGGTTAAGGAAATCGAGGGGAACTATGGATTCACGAATAAATAATTGCGCATATGAGACAGATTATCAGAATAGTAGAGCATGGAACGAGGGTGAGTCGCAGTAGATGAGTTATACTGAAATCCGAATGCCGAAAAAAAATCAGAAATTCTCATAAAAACACTACAATGGACGAAACGTTATTAGCGATTGAAGAAGACCTTAATAGTAAGCAGCATACATGAGAAAGAAATGAACATAGAAAATATTAGAAAACTTTTCCCGATTACCACCGAAAAGGTGTATTTAAATCATGCTTCAACGGGGCCTATGACAACAAGGGCACGGAATGCAATTAACAAATTACTTGATATATATCAATTTGAGAGCGATATTACAAAAGAATTCCTTGAAAGTGCAGAAGAGGAGACAAGAAACCTTGCTGCGCGACTGGTAGGTGCTCATCCTGATGAGATCGGACTCGTAAAGAATACATCACAGGGCTTGATTATTCCTATGAATGCTTTGGGGTGGGAAGCAGGCTCAAATGTAATACTTCGAAAAGGTGGTTTTCCAGCAAATATCTGCCCATGGATTTACAACCTTCCCCATGTTGAAAAACGATACATTGAACTTAATAACGATGAAACAATTCTTGAATCGTGTAAAAATGCGCTCTGTGAAAGAACGAAAGCTATAACAGTTGACTGGGTTGATTTTTTAAGTGGCTCAAGAGTAGATTTAAAACGACTTGGTGATTTCTGTCAGGAAAAAAATGTATTTCTGTTTGTCGATGGAATTCAGGGGCTTGGCGCATTGCAGCTCGATTTATCTGAACTCAATGTGGATGTCTTTTCTGCTGGATCAGCCAAATGGATGTTTGGTCCTCAGGGAATCGCAATCATGTACATTTCAAAAAAGCTCCTTAATCAATTAAACCTTACCAATGCAGGATGGCTGAGTGCTCAATGGGAGAACTTCCATCATTTCTCAGAGATTCCCCCCATAAAACAATCCACGGCAAGGTATGAAGAAGGTACAAAAAACCTTCTTGGCATCTTCGGATTCAGAGAACACTTGAAATTGCTGCTTGAAGTTGGTCCGGACAAAATTCAAGAGAGAATCTTTCATCTCAGAGGATTGCTTGTTAAAGGGCTGAAAGATAAGGATTCTGTATTTCTCTCTCCCTTGGATAATGAAAGAGGTTCAGGAATTGTAACGTTCAGGCCTCCAAAAGAATCATCAGAAGAATTGCATGAAAGGTTAACCAAGAATAATATAATTATTTCTTACAGAGAGGGATGGATCCGGGTATCACCACATTTCTATAACACAGAGGAAGAAATAAAAGAATTATTAGAAAATGTTTAGGTGGCGTACGCTGTAGGGACAACCCTTAATAACAATTTTTTTTATTCTATCGTAAGGAGTTAATGAATGGGAAAATATTCTGAACTATTTCCAATAATAAAGAAGGCTGTTTTTGCTGGTGGTGAAATACTGCTTGAGAACCTTGGAAAACTCTCTGACACGGACATCAATGCAAAAGGTAAAAACGACTTTGTTACAAAGGTTGATAAACAATCGGAAGAATGCATCGTAAAGATTTTGAAGAAACAAACGCCTGATTATGATATTCTTACGGAGGAAACACCGCAGGAAGACAGGAAAAAGGAATTTCGCTGGATAGTAGATCCGCTTGACGGAACGACAAATTATATCCACAACTTTCCATTCTTTGCCATATCGATTGCTCTCGAGGAAAAAGATACTATTATGCTTGGTGTGGTGTATGATCCGCTGCGAGAGGAGCTTTTCTTTGCAGAGAGGGGAAAGGGTGCTTTTCTCAATGATAGAAAGATATGCGTTACAAAAAGGAAAGCTATGAGCGAAAGTTTTCTTGCTACCGGTTTCCCTTTTAGAGAATACAAACGCATAGATAAGTATTTAAGAATATTCAGAGAGATATTTCTCAGATCAAGTGGTGTAAGAAGGGCAGGGTCTGCAGTTCTTGATCTCTGTTATACTGCTTGTGGAAGGCTTGACGGTTTCTGGGAGATGGGACTTTCACCCTGGGATGTTGCTGCAGGGAGTCTTCTCGTAGAGGAAGCGGGGGGAAGGAATACTGACTGGAATGGCGGGGAAGGCTATGTATATGGCAGAACAATAGTCGGCAGCAATGGAAATATTCATGATGAAATGCTGGCGATAATAAAGCAAAACTTCCCATTTTTCGACGCAGATTACGCAGATAAACACTGAACTATAGTATTGAAAAGAGACATGTTTCCAAAGAGGATGTTTTCATGGTTGGAAAGAGTCGCGAGTGTGATTCTATTGGTAAAGATAAACCTATAATTAACGAATGAAGAAGATAGGAACAATTTCGTTATCCTATTGTTCCTGCAAGACCCCTTTTGGTTCGTTGGCTATCCTTTGGTCAGTCCATCGAGGTCAGCCGAAGATACTGAGGGTCCTGCTCTCCGAGTCGAGGGGCTCGGTCAAGCAACTTGTCAAAGCCTCATTTCCCGATTCTATCTCTTCTTCCTGTCAACAGGTTGATGTCGTTATCAATGATATTGAAGCATTTCTCAGTGGTGGGGAGATAGAGTTTTCACTCGAAATGGTTCGTATGGACCTGTGCTCTGAGTTTCAGCAGGAGGTTTTGCGCGCTGAATATAAGATACCTCGTGGGTCTGTCAGTACATATCAACGTATTGCAAGGCATTTGGGTAGACCGAACGGAGCTCGAGCAGTTGGCAATGCCCTGGCAAATAATCCGTTTCCGATCATAGTTCCATGTCACCGTACCATTCGATCTGGTGGAACACTCGGTGGATATCGGGGCGGTCTCAAAATGAAACGAACCTTACTGGAAATGGAGGGTGTCCAATTCAATGGTTTTGATCAGATAGTTGCAGGAACGTTCTTCTACTGAAAAATAAATGGAACACTTTGGGGGCAGCCCCCAAAGTGTTCCATTTTGTTCCTACAACGTTCCGTTAGGGTTTTTAGACGTTTGAGCTCTTTTTCTGTGAATGCCCTGTAATTGCCTTGCTTTAGTCCCTTCAGAGTAAGGAATGCGTATTGTGTTCTCTCTATATCTGTAACGCAATAACCAAGTGCCTTGAACATCCTCTTAATTTCACGTTTTTTCCCTTCTGTGAGAATAAGCTCAATCCTTCTGTTGGTTTTTAGCATTACTGATTTTGCCTTCAGTAATGTTCCTTCATCCTTGATGCCTTTAAGAAGTTTCTCTCTGTTCTCTTTTTGAAAAGACCTATCAAGTATGACCATATAGGTTTTCTCGATTTCGTTGCGTGGGTGCATTAGTTTATTAGCGAGTTCTCCATCATCAGTGAGAATAAGTACTCCTGTTGTATCTTTATCCAATCGTCCAACAGGGAAGAGGCGTTTTCTTCGCAAATCATTGGGCAAGAGGTCAAGAACAATCTTCCTTCCTCTTCCATCCTTGACTGTTGTGATACATGCTTTTGGTTTATTGATGAGGATGTAGGTGTTTTGTTTTTTTAGTTGCAGAACGCTTCCCTTATATTCGACAACATCTTTCTCTGGATTAATTTTTGTACCAAGTAATGTTACGATGCTCCCATTTAGTTTTATCTTCCTCAGAGAAATAAGTATATCGGCTTTTCGCCTTGAGCATAATCCAGTTTTTGCAATGAATGTGTTAAGCCGCATAGTTCATATCAGTTATTGAGAAACTACATTGGAAGCGTTAAATCAATCCTCTCACAATGCAGAGGGGCGTTAATTCATCAGCCTGACCAAGGGGATTAACTTTCATTATTTGCTCAATCTTCTTTACAGGAATGCAACCTGAATTTCCAATGACCCATGAGCCGCCAATATCGTTCACATCCATTATGGCAAATTCATTTCCAAAACGGTATTTCAATTGCTGTGCAACTGCATCTGCCTTTTCAGGTCCAAGAATAACACATGTGTCGAAGGGCTCGACCGGTGTCGTATGTGCGGCATCGATCATTGCTGCTTGCTTTCCAGCAATCCTGTAAAAGATGCCTTTGATCCCTAATGGTTTTGTGATGGCTGAAAAAAACGCTGCAATGAGAATACGCAATGCTCCTGTTTCATTAATGGCACATTGCATACTTTCCGGACTTCTGAGACCAACTCCATACGGAACCTTTGCAACAAATCTCCAGAGTAACCGTGCCAGGTGATTTATGCGAATTTTATTTTCTGGAATTGCCCTTCCCTGTGTAATGGCGAGAGCACTTTCTGCTATAACGACGATATCGCTTTGTTGAAGGTACTCTTTCGCAAAAGCTTCGACAATATCAACTATCGTGTCTTTCTCCGTTAGGAGTCCCGTCTTGATTGGAATCAACCGTATCTTCATTGATAATATCTCTCTCCTCTTTTTCCGGTAAATCAAACTCTTTGCTGTATTTTTTGTACAGTGTTTTCAGGTCTTCAGCAGCAGCGAGGTGGAAATACTTAAGAAATTCAGGGGTGGTGGAGTAGAGGATTGGCCTGCCCGGTGCATGCAATCTTCCGGTGATTCTGAGCAATTCGATATCAACAAGGTGTTTGACAACCCCATCACTTGCGATACCTCTAATTGATTCTACTTCTGGTTTTGTTATGGGCTGAAAAACAGAAACGATCGCAAGAACTTCGAGGGCTGCTCTTGAAATAGTATACTTCCTTTCCTCATCTCTTAGCTTTTTGACGATATAGTCATATGCTGGTTTTGTGAATATCTGGTATCCACCCTGGACTTTTTCAATAAAAAGTCCTTTCGTTGCATTGTATTCGTCAGCAAGATTGGTTAAAATCCCTTCAATGTTCTTGGTATCTTCTTCACCGAGGGCTCGTTTCATTGCATTAATGCTAAGTGGCTCAGGAGATGCAAAGAGAAGGGTTTCTACTTGTTTACGCAATTCTTCCAGATCCATTATTGTATACTCCTTCGTATAAACCTTTTTCCGGGAAGTTGCTGGATAAGTCCTTTAATTTCCAACGAAAGAAGAATGCTGCTTACCTTTGATGAAGGAAGTTTATTACTCTCGATTATGTCATCGATGGGGAGTGGTAATTCCTTAAGAGAATCAAAAACAGCTTTCTCTTTGGATGATAACCCTACTTCTTCTGGTTGTGGGGGAGGTGTATAATCCTTTCGTTTCAGGAAAGGGAACTCCTCTATGATATCCTCGACATCAACAACTAACTTTGCTCCTTGCTGAATGAGTCTGTTCGAACCCATACTTGTTTTTCTTACCGTATCTCCGGGAATTGCAAAAACTTCTTTGCCCTGTTCGAGCGCCCATTTGACCGTAGTAAATGTTCCACTTTTAAGTGTTGCTTCTACGACAACAATTCCAAGGGACATCCCGCTAATAAGCCTGTTCCTTTGGGGGAAATTAGTAGCAAGGGGTTCGGTCCCGAGCGGGAATTCTGAAACAACCGCTCCATTGTCAATAATATGCTGCATGAGTCTCTTGTTTTCTCGTGGATAAACGACGTCGATACCTGAGCCGAGAAATGCGATTGTTCTTCCGCCTTCGTGAAGTGCGGTTTGATGGGCAACAGTGTCGATTCCCCGTGCCATTCCGCTGATAATGGTAAAATTCATGTTAACAAGTAAACGGGTAAATCTCTCTGCAATTTGTTTTCCATAGTAACTTGCAATTCGAGAACCTATGATGGCGATTGACAGATCATCGTCTTGCTCAAACTTACCCCTTACATAGAGAATAGGTGGGGGGTTTGTAATTTCACGCAATATGTGCGGATAAGCCTGGTCGAGGATGGTTATTACGTTTACATTGTAGTCGTGAATTTTTTTCTCATATTCTGTTAAGTCAATTTTTGCTTCTTTTATTTGTTTTATTATTTTTCC
>CBDUQV010000079.1:0-8116 GCA_965369615.1 uncultured bacterium
CAAAATTGGAAACAGGTATTACTGTAATGAGTGAAGAACGATCCTCAGGGAAAGCAGAGATTGGTAAGATTAGGAATGAGATTAACGAGGGCAAAGAGCAGCTCCGTGAGCTTGCAGAACAGGTGAAGAGTAGGAAGGAAGAAATGGCGTCGTATGAATTAAAAGAACAGGAATTATCCGTACGTTTAAAAGAGGTGGAAAAAAGCGTTCAGAAACAGGGAGAGAGAGAAACAGAGTTTGGAAAGATGCTGGATGAGATGAAGCTGCTTACCCAGGATAGACAATTAATTACGGATAGAATACGGAGTCTTGAAGAAGAAGAAAAACGGATTGGCACAAAAACAGCAAGTCTGATGAGGATAAAGCAAAACCTTGATTTTATGGTAGAAAAGAAAAAGAAAGAAGGTAAAACAGAACTTGATACATTGACCAAAGGGATTGAGGAAAAGCAAAGGGAACTTGAGAAAATACAACTCCTGGAAGATGAAGAGGTTCTGAAAACGAGAAAAGAGTTAGAGAAACTCACCAATGCGATTTCCGACAGGAAAGTTACGCTTGAGAAATTGAAGAAAGAAGAGAGCGAAATGATGCAAGTAGAGGAAAACCTTGAAAAAATAAATAGGGCAATTGCTGATAAACAAATAACGCTTGATACTCTCAGCAAAGGAAAAGAGGCAAAGACTCTTGAGATTGAAAAACAGGAGAAAATAATTAATGAGCTTAAGGAGAAAGTAGAAAAGATGAAGAAGATCGAAAAATTGCTCGAAAAAAGAATTGGCAAGGACAAATAATGGTGAAAACTATAGTGTCTACTTTGCTTATCATATTTTCTTTTTCATTGCTCGATGGCAATTTTTCAATAGTTCGGTTGAAATACAGAGGAGGTGGTGATTGGTATAACGACCCATCGATAATTCCAAATCTTGCTCAGGAAATAAACAGGCGAACTGAGTTACAGGTACAAACACACGAGGTTGTTCTTGCTCTGTCAGACGAAGCGTTGTTCCGTCATCCTTTCCTCTTCATGACGGGTCATGGAAATGTATCGTTCTCAGATGAAGAGGTTAAAAAATTGAGAGTTTATCTTAAAAACGGAGGGTTTCTATACATTGATGATGATTACGGAATTGATAAATCATTGAGAAGAGAAATAGAAAAGGTTTTCCCGGACAGGGAATTTGTTGAGGTACCGTATGAGCATGAAATCTACCACAGCTTTTATGACCTTAATTCGCTACCAAAGATACACAAACATGATGGCAAAGCACCGAAAGGATTTGGTATTTTTGTGGAGGGAAGAATGGTACTCTTTTATACATATGAAACGAATATCAGTGATGGATGGGCAGATCCGGAAGTTCACGGGGATCTACCGGAGAAACGAGAAGAAGCATTTCAGATGGGTGTAAATATTTTTCTGTATGCAGTCACTCATTGATTTTCTTAATTGCTAAAATGATTTATATAAAATCAGAACAGGAAATAGAGAAGATGAAACGAGCCAATAAACTCGTAATGGAAATTCTAAGTATTCTGAAGAATATGGTTACTCCAGGATTGAATATCGAAAAACTCGAAAAAAAGGCATTGTACCTTTCAGAAAAAGGGGGAGGTGTTCCCGCTTTCAAAGGATACAATGGGTATCCTTCTGCGCTTTGTGTTTCCATAAATGAGGTCATTATTCATGGGATCCCGGAATTGAGAATACTCAAAGAGGGAGATATTGTTGGCATTGATTTCGGCATCCTCCTTGATGGTTTTTATGGGGATGCTGCAATTACCGTGCCAGTGGGGAAGGTAGACAAGCTTGGAATGAAGCTCATGGAAGTTACTGAGCAAGCTCTCTATGAGGGTATACGGAGAGCTACTTTAGGGAACAGAATTGGTGATGTTTCATATGCTATTCAATCTTTTGTTGAGAAGCACGAGTTTTCTGTGATCAGGGAGTTTACAGGGCATGGAATTGGAAAGGAACTTCATGAGGATCCTTGCATTCCTAATTACGGAAAGCCCGGTACTGGAGTGGTAATTGAAAAAGGAATGACCTTTGCGCTTGAGCCGATGGTTACTGCAGGTGGATTTGAGGTTGATATTCTTTCAGACGGGTGGACTGCTGTTACGAAGGACAGGTCACTTTCGGCACATTTTGAACACACTATTGCAATCAGAAAAGAAGGAGTAGAGATACTCAGTCAATTTCCTTGAGGTTTTGAATGAAATTTATTGATTCACATTGTCACCTTCAGATGACAGCATTCAGGAAGAACCTGAAGCAGATACTGGACAATGCTCGTACGGCAGGTGTGCAGTCAATTATTAATGTTGGTTTTGATTTACGTTCCAGCGAAGAAGCTGTTAAACTGGCACAGAAATACCAGTTCATGTATGCAGCTGTGGGTATACACCCACATGATGCAAAAACGTACGATAACCATACATTGAAGATACTTGAGGGTTTTCTTTCTGATTCCCGTGTCGTTGCGATCGGTGAAATTGGCCTGGATTACAAAAGGAATCTTTCTCCCCCCAGTATTCAGAAAAGTGTTTTCACAGAACAACTGGTATTTGCAAAAGAGAAAGATGTTCCCGTAATACTGCATATTCGCGATGCATATTCTGCGGTTTTTGAGATCCTCGAGGGTAAAAAAGCTGAAAGAATCCTTCTGCATTGTTTCTCAGGTAACGCCATTGAAGCAAAAAGAGGAGTGGCAAATGGCTACCATATCTCTTTTTCTGGGAATGTGACATACGCAGGAGGAGATCTTATCCGTGCAGTTCGTGACGTTCCAGCAGAGATCATGCTACTGGAAACGGATGCTCCTTTCCTTTCACCCGTCCCCCATAGAGGAAAAAGAAATGAACCCTCTTTTATTCGCTATACTGCAGAAGAAGTTGCAAGAATAAGGAATACTTCTGTCGATGAAATAGCAAAGGTTACGACAATAAATACAAAACGATTTTTTCAGATCGAGATAAATGATTAAATCAACGAACGAAAAATCTTTCCGCCCATTTGTAAATCTTTTTATTTTTATTATTTCTATTTATTTCTTCCTTGTGAGCATAAAGTTAATGGGAAGCGCTCTGAAAGGGATTGGAATACCGTTCGTTATGGAGATTCTTGGTGTTGCGCAACATCCATTTGTGGGGATCTTTATTGGTATTCTTGCAACATCACTCATTCAGAGCTCCTCCTGTGTTACTTCGATCGTTGTTGGCATTGTTGGAAGTGGTGGAATGTCCGTTGCATCCGCTATTCCCATAGTAATGGGTTCTAACATAGGGACAACAATAACAAATACGCTTGTCTCTTTCGGGCATATCAGAAGAAAAACGGAATTCGGAAGGGCATTTCCTGCAGCCATTGTCCATGATTTATTTAATCTTTTGACGGTTATGGTACTATTCCCCCTTGAAATGCATTTCCATTTTATAGAGAGAATTTCAGAATTCCTCACGAGTGCATTTGAGAATATTGGAGGAATTCATCTCTTTAATCCTATGAAGGTTGTTGTGGGTCCCGTCGTGCATCTTTTTGAGAGGCTCCTTTTCAATAATTATATCGTAATGCTTATAGGAGCTCTCCTTATATTATTTGCTGCTTTGCATTTTATTGTTAAATCGGCGCGAAAACTATCGACAAGACGTGTAGAGATTAATCTTGACAGGTATCTCTTCGGGAGACAATGGAAATCCTTTCTTTTTGGTGCTATCCTAACAGCAATAGTCCAGTCCAGTTCTGTGACTACATCTCTTGTTGTTCCCCTTGTGGGTGCAGGAATACTTGATATTGAAAAGATTTTTCCGTTTACCCTTGGTGCAAACATCGGAACAACAATTACGGCAATATTGGCATCTTTAATGACAGGTTCTATTGTTGCAGTCCAGACCGCATTTGCTCACCTGACATTTAATATTCTGGGCATCATTATCTGGTATCCGTTTAAGTTTGTTCCTATTAAAGCAGCGAAATTTCTCGGATGGATTGGCAAAGAACACCGATATCAGTTGATCTTTTACATTTTATTAACTTTTTTTGTTATTCCAATTATTTTTATTATTCTATTAAGGAGGTAAAAAATGTTTGGAGAAGTATGGAAATTCTGGAAAAAAGAGACTCTCATTGATAAAGCTGAGGAAGAAGTGGAAAGGATGCTGGTGGTTGCAAAAGACATGTTCAAGATTGCAATGGCAGTGTTTCTTGATAACGAGCAGTCAAGAGCCAATCTTTATAAAATGGACAGGGGTTTGAATGAGATTCAAATGGATGTTCGCAGAAAGATACTCGAGCATCTTTCGATAAATCCTGCAATGGATATAACAGCGTCCCTCATTCTCATTACCATTGTGGTTGATATTGAACGATTGGGTGATTATTCCAAGAATGTTCTTGATCTCTCTCGAGATAGTGATGTGAAATTAGAGGGAGGTTACTTTGATGAGATAAGGGCATTGAGAGATGAAATTGAACCATTGTTCGATCAAACGAGAAAAGTTATTAAAGAAATGAAAAAGGAGAGCGGCAAAGAGGAAATGCAGAAATGTACTAACATTGCAAAGAGGTGCGATAAACTACTTGATAAACTTCTTGATGATAATTATGAGCCGAGGAAGGCAATTCTTGCAACTTTGGTATTACGCTATATGAAGAGGATTGCATCACATCTCAAAAATGTTGCATCGAGCGTCGTAAACCCGTTCGCGCGCCTTGGTTATAAACCAAAAGAATAATATTTTTAAGTACTTCTTTGGTACTTTCATTCCCATTCAATTGTGGCGGGTGGTTTTGAGCTTATATCATATACAACCCTGTTAACTCCCGTAACTCCATTGATAATTCTATTGCATACGGTTGTCAGAAAACGTTTTGTAAAAGGATACCAGTCAGCAGTCATCCCATCACTGCTTGTGACAGCTCGTAGAGCAATGACATGTTCATATGTTCGTTTATCGCCCATTACACCGACCGTTTTTACCGGTAGGAGTACACAAAATGCTTGCCATATCGTATTGTAAAGCCCGTTTCTTTTAATCTCATCAATAAAAATGGTGTCAGCTTCCCTCAGTGTGCGTAACTTCATTTTAGTTACGGTACCGATAACCCTTACCGCAAGTCCAGGACCTGGAAAGGGATGGCTGGATAGTATGGTATCTGGAAGTCCGAGTAATTTTCCCACTTCTCTAACTTCATCCTTGAACAGGTTCTTGCAGGGTTCAATGAGTTTTAAATGCATTTTCTCAGGTAAACCACCGACATTATGATGGCTTTTAATCGTTGAAGAAGGACCCTGTACCGGCATGCTTTCGATTCTATCCGGATACAGCGTTCCCTGTGCGAGAAATGTAATGTTCTTTATCTTCTTTGCTTCTCGTTCAAAGATCTTGATGAAGGTTTTTCCAATGATTTTTCGTTTTTTTTCAGGATCCTTCGCTCCCTGTAGAGCATGGAGGAATTCATTTTCGGCATCCACATAGAGAAACTGCTTATTGAACAATGGATGGAAATTCTCAATGACCGCTTCCGGTTCTCCTTTTCTTAGGAGACCATTGTTGATGAAGATGACGAAAAGACTATTGTCAATTGCCTGCTTTATTAGAGTAGCTGCCACAGCAGAATCCACACCCCCTGAGAGACCAAGAATTACCTTTCGGTGTTTCACCGTGTGCATGATTTCTTGTTTTGAGGTTTCAATAAAGGAGCTCATATCCCAGTTTCCGGCGCATTTGCATACTTTGAAAAGAAAATTTTTGAGTATTCTATTACCTATGGTTGTATGCGTTACTTCAGGATGAAACTGAAGACCATATACCGGAAGTTGTTTATGCTTAATAATTGCGAAATCTGTGTTTTCTGTTTGCGCAAGTGTTTCAAAATGTGGTGGGAGTTTGAGAATTCTGTCACCGTGACTCATCCAGACCTGTGAAGTCCTTGGGATACCCTTTAAAAGTTCTGCCCTCCTGTTAATAACAAGATGAGCATACCCATATTCCCTCTTTTTTGTTTTTTCAACATCTCCTCCTGCAATATGGGAAATCAATTGATGACCATAGCAAATGCCGAGGATCGGAATCCCGAACCTGAGGATTTTAGGACTGATGAATAGCGCATTCTTGTCATATACACTCTGTGGGCCTCCAGAGAGTACAATGCCCTTCACTTCATTCGATTGAAGCTTCTGTAGAGAAACTGAGAAAGGGAGAATTTCACTATAAATAGCGTTTGCACGTATTCTTCGTGCAATGAGTTGGGTATATTGAGATCCAAAGTCAAGTATGATAATTTTTTCTTTAGTAAACCTCATATAAGTGTTGCTCTTTTTATAATCTCTGCGGCTCTTTTTCCAACTTCCTGGTTTTTAAGCCACGATGCCCGTGTGAGAATTTGTTTTGTGACTTTTGTATCCATTTTACCCAGCCCATCAACACTGAGAAGCCTGATTTTATTACTAAATTTATATCTTCCAAGAATTGTCTTATCAAAAATAACTTTACGGAGAATGTTAATCACATCATTTCCTCCTATATGGCACAAAACGGTGATGGCTCGTTTTTGGATTTCAAGAATTTTTTCCTTTTTCATAAAGGTTTGTTTTTCAATCAATTCCTTCAGGGCAAAAACACACATCGGGGTTCCTGTTTTTCGCAAAGCGATGAGTGCCTGGATTACAACTTCTTTGTTTTGATCTTTTAACCCTTCAATAAGCAGTATTTCGCTGTCCTCGGACTCTATTTTTCCAAGGGATTGCATAACGTCAATTCTTACATTTGAATTCTTGTCTTTTGTCATCTTGGCGAGGATATCAAGTGCTTTTTTATCGGCAACCTCGCCCAGTATAATGGCAATATTTCTTCGCACATACCATTTCTGGTCATCATGATACGTGGTTATGTATTTGTCGTAATTGGGGACGATTTTTGCCGTATCGATGGCAAGAGAAAGGACACGAATTCTTGTTATTTTGTCTTCAATTGCTTTCATTGAGTGGAGGAGTAATGGGAGGATTTTTTCTCCTTTCTTTACCAGTTCTTCATTTATGATCGGGTATGCTGCATCTCTGTTAATGGCATAGATCAGTTGCTTCATTGCTTTCTGGTCACCCGAATCGCCAATCGTAGATAATGCAGTGATGATAATCTGCAATTTGTCTTTGTCCTCCAGAATTTTAAGATATGTATTCAGTATATCGTCCACCCGTTCTGAAAGAAGACCTTTCCCTTCCTTTATTAATTTCACGGCAATTGTTGAAAGTCCTTTTACGATAGCAATAAAAGTCTCTTTATCTGTTTCTCTCCCGAGCCTTTCAGAAAAAGCAACAAGAATAAGTTTCAAGAGATCAATTCGTGTAAGAAGGATAAGCTTTTCCACAAGGTCAACAAAGGACTGTACAACATTCCGCCGGATGTTCTCGTTTTTGTTGTTGAGCAAATCGATAAGCGATTTAAGGAGGTCTTCAATACTTGCATTTTTTTGAATCAGGTTCCTTATTCCTATGAGGGATTCTGTATCGACTCCCGTTCTCATCAAGTCTTTTTCAATAACGTCGATGAATTCCTTTCGCGCTTCGCTGCCTGAAAGATAGGTTAGAGATGTTTGTTCTACCCCAGCTTTTTGCAAACTTTTTCGAATTGCTGGAATAAGTTCACCTTTTCTTTTGCTCTTATCAATAAACTTGGAGAGGAAGGAATCTATTCTTGATAGTTGTTGCGATTTTGCGGATCCTTTTCTTTTTCGAAGTATTCGCAGAAGCTCCTCTTCTCCATCGGTATCGGTTACTCGTGCGCCGGGTGAGCGACGTCCGCCTGTGCCGGTACCAGAACCCGTTGCTGTACCTGTGCCAGCACCACCTGTGCCGGTACCAGAACCCGCTCCTGTACCTGTGCCAGCGCCACGTGTGCCGCCGGTACCAGAAGTTGTTCCCATACCCGTGCCTGGTCCACCTGTGCCAGCGCCACGTGTGCCGCCGGTACCAGAACCCGTTCCCATACCCGCGCCCGCGCCACCTGTGCCGGTACCAGAACCTCCTGTGCCCGGGCCACCGGTGCCGGTACCACCGAAACTAGTAACACCAACACCAGCGGCGCCACCTGCGAGGCCGAAACTCCCTGAAGAAGCTGG
>CBDUQV010000080.1:0-8101 GCA_965369615.1 uncultured bacterium
GGTTCCGTGTCCGCCTATGAATTTCGTTGTGCTGTAGATGGCAATATCAATTCCAAAATCAAGGCATTTCTGGAAATAGAAGGTTGCAAATGTCTGATCAACAGCAGTGGGGATGTTGTAGGTTTTTGCCAGATTTGCTGCCTTAGAAAGATCAACCAGATCGAGGGTTGGGTTTGCAGGTGTTTCAATGAGAAGCAGTTTTGTTCTTTCATCAATCAGCTTATT
The DNA here is from genome assembly GCA_965369615.1 of uncultured bacterium. GTDB lineage: Bacteria > Hydrothermota > E44-bin80 > E44-bin80 > E44-bin80 > SOKD01. The sequence continues at coordinate 226 of CBDUQV010000080.1, forward strand.
TTCTTCTATCTCCTGCACGAATTTGTTTGCCTGTGCCCATCGTATTTCAATACCCCAACGGGGAAGGAGTTTTGACAGCAAAGCAAAGGTACCGCCGTAAATAGGGGAGGATGCGATTATATTATCACCAGCGTCGCAGAGCGCGAGTATAGTCGTACTAATTGCAGCCATTCCTGATGCAAATGTTGCTGCTGATGCTCCACCCTCAAGGAGTGCCATTTTTTCTTCAAGCAAGCGCAGCGTGGGATTGCCAAGACGTGTGTAGATGTAACCCTCTTCTTCATTAGCAAAAAGTTTCGCGCCGTGTTCGGCGCATTTGAAACTGAAAACAGCAGCAGTCTGGATGGCTGGTGCGATTGCTCTTGAAGCGGGATCGGCAATGATCCCCTTACCGTGAACCACCTTTGTTTCTACTCTCATAGCTCCTCCTCAATTTATCTGTCGCGTTGTTTTAAGACGCTACTCTTGCAGAATGGATTTACTATTCGCAGAGTTCTATTAGCATTCCGGCAACATTTCCTGGGGAGAGAAATGCAATCTTTTTGCCCTTCATTCCTTTGCGAGGTTCGCGATCAACAATCTTAACGCCTTTGCTTTTTAGTTCTGTAAGAACCTTTTCGATTTTCTTAACTCTAAAGGCAATGTGGTGAATACCCTCACCTCTTTTCATAAGGAAATGCGCAACAGTTGATTCTCTCGTAAGCGGCTCAATGAGTTCAATTTTCACTTCCCCAATCTTTATGGTAGCGAGCCTGATTCCCTGTTTCTCAATTTTCTCAATGTGATCGAGGCTCAATCCGAAATAGATATCAAAGAGCTTTGCTGTTTTCTCGATTGATTGGACCGCAATGGCAATGTGATCAATTGCTTTAATCATAAGTCCCAAACTCCTTTGCTAAAACATTAGTAATTTCACCAAGCGTACAACTATTTTTTACAGCATCAATAAATCCTGGCATAAGGTTTTTTGCACCTTTGGGCATTTTTTGTAGTTTGTCAAGGGATTCCTGAGCCTTTTCATTGTTTCTTGCATTACGAAATGATTCGAGATAGTTCCTCCTCTCATCTCCAAGTGCTCGTGAGAACGGGCGGATAGGTGATTCTATTTTTTCCTGTTTTGGAAAATTGAGCCCAACTATCTTCCTTTGATTTTTCTCAATTTCCGTTTGGTAGAGATAAGCACTTTCCTCAATAAGATTTCTTGAAAATCCGTTCTTGATGCACTCAATAGCTCCGCCTTTTTCTTTAATTGATTTAAGGAGCGATTCCGTTTCTGCTTCCATGCTATCTGTTAATTTTTCCATGCAGTACGAGCCACCGAAGGGATCAATAATGTCAGGTATTTCAGTCTCGAAAGCAAGGATTTGTTGTGTTCGTAAAGCGATTTTTACAGATTTTTCAGAGGGCAAATTCAGTGCTTCATCGAATGAATTTGTGTGAAGGCTTTGAGTTCCACCCAGAATTGCTGACAATGCCTGCAATGAAACCCTTACGATATTATTTTCTGGTTCCTGTGCTGTCAGTGTTGATCCGCAGGTTTGCGTATGAAATCTTAGTCTTTGAGATTTTGGATCCATTGAATGAAATTGCTCCTTAATAATGCGTGCCCATATCCGTCTTGCTACCCTGAATTTAGCGATCTCTTCAAGAAAATTATTGTGAGCACCAAAGAAAAAGGAGATACGTGGAGCACAATCATCTATATTAAATCCGCGTTTCAGCGCTTCCTCAACATAAGCGACTGCATTAGAAAATGTCAGTGCGAGTTCCTGTGCTGCTGTTGCTCCCGCTTCTCTGATATGGTAACCCGATACGGAGACATAGTTCCATCCGGGAACGTGCTTCATGCAGTATTCCCATATATCGATCGCAATTCTCACCGATGGTTCTACAGGAAAGATATAATTTCCTCTTGCAAGGAATTCCTTTAATGGGTCATTCTGTACTGTTCCTCTCAATGTGTTCTGTTCAACGTTGCTGTGATCTGCAACAAGCAAGTACATGGCAAGAACGATTGGAGCGGTTGCATTTATTGTCATTGATGTAGAAACCTTATTGAGCGGGATAGTTCTAAAGATTTCAATCATATCCGGTAATACACTCACCGCGACTCCAACCTTGCCAATTTCTCCCGATGAACGAGTGTTGTCAGAATCATAGCCGAGTTGGGTTGGCAGATCAAAAGCAACAGAGAGACCTGTTTGACCCTCGCTGAGAAGGTAGCGGAATCTTTTGTTAGTTTCCTGAGCTGTTCCGAATCCAGCATATTGCCTCATCGTCCAGAGTCTTTCTGTGTACATGGTGGAATAAACCCCTCTGGTAAATGGATACATGCCAGGATCTCCAAGTTTCTCTGAGTAGTCAAAATTCTTCAAATCATTTGCTTTATACAATTTTGTCCTGTCCATTACAAAAATATTTCCCCGTAGAACTACAATTGCTATTTCTTATATTCTCTGAGGAATTTGAGCCGCTCTTTGGGTTTGAGTCTATCTATGATCAAAACTCCGTTGAGATGGTCGATTTCGTGCTGCAGGACCCTTGCGGTAAAACCGGTTGCGCTCGATATCTTTGTTTGACCTTCCGTGTTCACATACTCTACGACTACCCTTGTTGCCCGGGGAATATGTATAAGGGCGCCGGGAATGCTTAAGCAACCTTCTTCATTTACTTCCTCACCTTGCTGTTCTTTGATGAAAGGGTTGATCATTTTAAAGGACTGGTCGTTTTCACGAAGCACCACTGCAAGGCTTCTGCTGATGCCGATTTGATTTGCAGCGAGTCCTGCTGCATCAGCAATCTTCACTATTTTCTCCATTTCATCAAGAATTTTGAGCACTGTTTCAGAAATTTCTTTGATCTTCTTTGTTTTGACCTTCAAAATGATGTCAGGAAATGTTCGTATCGCTTTTATTTTTTTCTTCATTGTGGGCAATCATTCTTCCTTTTTTATGGTATCTTTTTTAATCTCAAGATTAAGTTCTTTCAGTTGTTTCTTTTCAACCGTAGAGGGTGTTCCTTCGAGCAATCCCTTTCCTGTTAATGTCTTTGGGAAAGCAATAACATCCCGAATGTTGTCAAGGCCTTCAAGTACCATGCAGAGTCTCTCAATTCCCGGAGCTATTCCACCATGGGGAGGTGCTCCGTACCGGAGGGCGGTCAAGAGGTAGCCAAACCTGTCATCGATTTGCTTATCGGTCAAGCCGATAAGCTTTAAGAGTGCTTTTTGCACATCTGCCCGGTGGTTCCTGATACTTCCTGACGCGATTTCTTCTCCATTGATAACAAGATCATAGAGTTTGCCAGTGATGGTGCCTGGATTGTTAGAAAATGTATCAATATCAGGTTCCTGTGGCATCGTGAAAATGTGGTGTGTTGCATTCCAGTTATGTTTGTCCTCATCCCATTCAAAGAGCGGAAATGCGGTTACCCAGACACACTGAAAATCGTTCTCCTTGATGAACGGTTTGCCAAGCTCTTTTCGCAATTCAGCAAGGGAGGTTGAGACCATCGCATTTTCTCCCGCAATAAGGAAAAGCGTTTCTCCATCACTGATATTAAAAGCATCAAGGGTCTTAAAATGTTTCACGAATGTACCCCTGTATCCATCCTGCTTTGCAAGCCACAGCAATCCTGGCGCACCTGCTTTCTGGACAATTTTTTCAAGGTTGGCAATCCCACTTCTGGAGAAGGTCTGTTCAATTTTAATACCCTTTATAACAGGATTTTCGTTAAAAACCTTGAAAGAACCAGTTTGAGCAGCAGTTGTATAGTCATCAATTTTTATTGGAATTCGCATATCAGGTTTATCAGTTCCGTAGTATTCCATTGATTGCGCATAGGAGATTCTCAGGAAGGGTGTTTCAATCCTCATTCCAAGAGCATCATTGAATATCTGTTGTATCATACCTTCGGTGAGTGAATAAATGTCTTCTTCACTGACAAACGACATTTCGATATCAATTTGAGTATGCTCTGGCTGCCTGTTTCCTCGCATATCTTCATCCCTCAGACACTTGGCAAATTGGTAGTACCTATCGAATCCTGCGATCATGAGGATCTGCTTGTAAATCTGGGGAGATTGCGCGAGGGCATAGAATTTCCCTTTTTCCATTCTTGAGGGGACGATAAAATCCCGTGCACCTTCAGGTGTTGTTTTTGCAAGAATTGGCGTTTCAACTTCGAGAAAATGTCTTTTCGCTAAATAGCTTCTTACTGATTGGATAACAACGTTCCTGGTAATAAAATGCTGGAGCATAGTTTTTCTTCGCAGATCAAGGTATCGGTACTTCAGCCTGAGTTCTTCCAGTGCTTTCACATCCTCTTCAACGACGAATGGCGGAAGGAGTGATTGGTTGACGATATTCAACTTTTCTGCTTCAACTTCAATTTCGCCTGTTAATAAATCAGGATTGATCATCTCCGGGGGTCTTTTTTTAACTTTTCCGCTAACGGTGACAACATATTCTTGCTTAACGTGAGGAACGAGTTTCATCACCGCTCTTCGCTCCGGTCTGACGAGTATCTGGGTAAGACCGAACCTGTCCCTGAGGTCAATAAAGGTGAGACCGCCATGGTCCCTTTTTCTATTGACCCAACCAATGAGCGTAACATCATTTCCCTCGTTATTTCCAGTGAGTTCGCCGCAGGTATGTGTTCTCATTGAGGTTTGGAATTTCCCGGGTTTCTTTGTACTCATAATGCTAACCCCGTATCTCCTTGACAATCGCTTCGACTGAGAATGAAATATTTTTCTGGGAGCTGTCAGACATTTTTTTCAGGGTCACCTCGTTGCGTTCGAGTTCTTCGCTGCCAATAATAATAACATAAGCAGCTCCACGTTTATTTGCATCTTTCATCTGCGCTTTTAAACTGCGCGAAAGGAAGTCCTTTTCACAATGCAGCCCATGGTTTCTGAGCTTATTGAGAAGGAGGAAACCCTCTTCATCAGTTTTTTTATCTATTGTTGTGATATAGCAATGAATAGATTTCTCCCTTTGTTTTACATTTCCTTCTTTTTCTACAGCAAGAAGAATTCTTTCCATACCGCACGCAAAGCCGACAGCAGGCACAGAAGGACCACCAAACAACTCAACCATTTTGTCGTATCTTCCACCTCCACCAACGGCGTCCTGAGCACCGAGTACCGGAGAAATAAATTCGTAAACCGTTTTCGTATAGTAATCAAGACCTCTTACAAGGTAAGGATTGAAGATAAAATTAACGCCACTTTTTTCAAGTAATAGTGATACTTCTCTGGAATGATTCTTACATTCCAGGCAGAGATGTTGCACATAGGTTGGTGCATTTTTCACTACTTTCTTGCATGATTCCTGTTTGCAGTCAAGAATCCTGAGTATATTGGTACCGAACCTTCTCTTGCAATCATCACAGAGTGTATCGAGTTTTGCTTCAAGGAATGTTCTCAGAGCAGCTTTGTATGATGGTTGACATTTTTCACATCCAACACTGTTGAGATGTATATCGACGTGCCCAATACCAATTGCGTGCAAAACCTCAAGACCAAGAAGCACTGTTTCAACATCTATTTGTGGGGAAGGGCTGCCTATTGCCTCAATACCAAATTGCCGGAATTCTCGAAGTCTTCCTGATTGTGGGTTTTCCTGTCGGTACATCCTCCCATAGTAGAAGAATTTCTGAAAAAGTCTTTTTTTGAAAAGGTTATTTTCAATGTAAGCCCTTACAATAGAAGGAGTTGCTTCGGGGCGTAATGAAAGATTCCTTCCCCCTTTATCGACAAAACTGTACATCTCCTTATTGACAATGTCAGTTGTTTCTCCCGTTCCTTTGATGAAAAGCTCAGAGCGCTCAAAGAGTGGTGTTCGTATTTCCAGATACCCATATTTTGTCATGGTTGCTCTGAGCGCTTTTTCTGCTTCCAAAAAGATTTCAGTTTCATCAGGCAGTATGTCTTTTGTCCCTTTTATCTTTTGCATTTTCATACTATCTTATTACTCATAAACGGTTACTTTGTCAAGGAAAAAGAAAACGTGCTGCAAAAAGAAGAAAAGGACACCAGAGAGACCGATGGATATAAAATATCTAATGGAATGAAGATGAAATATGAGATTCGCACGCCTGCCTTTGGCAGGTTCGCAATGGCACTTTTTTAATGGAAAGCGTTATTTCTCATCAATAATGGTAGAATCTGCTGCAGGACCTTTCTCCTCTTCGATTTCCTGTCTCTGTGCTCCGAAAACTGCAAAGGGTCCCAGCCAGCTGAATGAAAGATTAAACCGTTTATCAGGATATGGAGTAGAAAAGGTTTTATCAAGTGCAAGAAGCAAGGTTAGTCCCTTTTTAGGATTTAGTCTGATTCCAGGGGTTATGCGCATCTCAGTCTCAGTTCCTGTGAGATTTTCAGCAGAATATTCTATAAAGAATTCACTGTACTTTGTTAAAACTGAGGCTGATAATCCGGCTGGAAGAAGGAATTCCTCTGAACTAAAACCTCCGATGTTGGCATTGAATTCCATGGGAATTGTGCCCATCGCAGATTGGATTGTTCCAAGGAGATATGCTCCAAACTTTGATTTTGCTTCTTCGTTTCCTCTGATGGGAAATGAAATGCCCGGTGCAAGAGCAATGCTGAGATCTCTGTTTTCGAAAGCAAGATACTTGAGTTTCCATTCATTGCTGTCATGCTCAATGATAATGGTATCACTCTTCGGGAGGAAAAGACCCTTGTAGGAGGTTGATAATTCAATCTTTGATGTTACGACGAACGTAAGTGAGAAAATGTGGGATAGGTTTCTGTCATTTGTACCAGCAGTGCCAGTATACTGTTCATTGACATATCCCTGATAGAAACCCAGATAGAGCAGCGGCATTCCTGTATAAAAGGGTTCATTGTTTGCAGCCATGACCCGAAGTTGACCTTTTCCTCCATACATGGATGGATCTGCGCGAAGAAGAGGGCAGTATAAGCAAATACAGAAAGCGACCCAGAGAACAACGGTAGAATATACATTCATCTTTTTCATTGTTTCCTCCCTGTTTCCACAACGTACCTATAACAAAAACTATGTTTTATGTCAACCAATTTCTTTTTCATATTGGGTGTTCGTACACTGAATGGTCCAGTTGCAGGCAAAGTTGTTCAGGATTGGGAAACGGGCAAGCACATCATCAAGATGTACAAAGAAAGCCTCTATATCCTTGCTTATAGTCCAATTTTTTGTTGATAGCTTATTGAGTATGGTAAGGAACCAGTGGATAAAACCGCAGATGAACCAAATGCCTTTTATTTTTACTGCCGTAAGACCTGCTTGTTTTACCAGTAAGAGGATCTCGCTTTTTGAAAAGGTCCTTTCAACGGTTGGTTCACGATACCTGCCCGCCCTCTGTATTGCGTTTTGTAAGAAACGCTTTCCAACGGTATGCATAATTATTTGCTTAATAAAGGAGAAAACAAATCCGAATACTAAAATCCATTCATATCTATTTGGTTCCATTGCGATAATGATACTGCCACCATATTTTGTACACCGCTTCATTTCCTGAATGGCTCTAAGGGGATTTTCGAGATGATGAAGCGAGGCAACAACAAATGAAGCGTTGAAGGATTCATTTGCAAAAGGGATGTTCTCTGCATCAGCGACGTAGAAGAGAGCTTGCCTGCCTAATCCCTTTTTACCTATTTGCTTTTTTGCTTCCTGCACCTGACCGGGAGAAATATCGGTCTCCACAACCAGGTGTCCTTTTTTCAGCAAGGTAATTGCATCGTAGCCGGTTCCACATCCAAGTTCGAGAATAATGGCTCTTTTTTTAAGTTTCAGGATTGGTTTGAGGGATAGCTGGTGAAAGTGGTAGTTACGGTAGGTTGCCATATGGTGTAAAGTTTGGTAAATATCGC
>CBDUQV010000081.1:0-8082 GCA_965369615.1 uncultured bacterium
ATCTTGCAGTTACAGCAGGAGCGGCTTCCCAACCACGACTTGATGTAGTACTCCATAGTTCCCTCTTCCATCTTTCCCTCCAAAGAAGTATTTTTCTCCCCACATGAGAAGATAATCATGCAAGAAATCAAAAGCACTACACATAATTGTTTATTCATTGCCATTCCTTGTTATTGATTTTTATTGATTTTCGGTTGTTAACCAATCAAACTAATTAAACAAATACAACCAATAAGACAAGAGCTCGCATCTCTATTCACCTACCATCTCCCTGAACTCGTCTTCATCAAGCACTCTTAATCCCAGCTTGATCGCCTTATCGTACTTGGAGCCGGGCTCCTCACCAACAACGACAAAATCAGTTTTTTTGCTAACAGAAGACGTTACCTTCCCTCCAAGCACTTCAATGCATTCTCGTGCTTCCTCCCGTGTGAAGTTCTCCATTTTTCCGGTGAGCACGAATGTTTTCCCTGGAAATGGCATTTTCCGATGTGATTTTCTTACTCGTTCCATCTTTACGCCAGCCTGCTTGAGGTCGGTCATCAATTTCCTGTTTTCTTTGGTCCTAAAAAACTGGACAATGCTTTCTGCTATTACGGGTCCAACCTCTTCAAGCGATTCCAGATCATCAAATGAAGCTCTCATCAGATCAGTCATTGTGCCGAATGCTAATGCAAGGATATGCGCAGCACGGATGCCTACATGCCTTATTCCAAGAGCGTAGATAAACCGAGCAAGTCCACTTGCCTTGCTCTGCTCGATCGCATTCAACAAATTTTCTGATGATTTTTTACCCATCCTTTCAATATCAACAAGTGCATCTAACTTCAATTCATAGATGTCAGCGAAATCTCTAACCAGCTTTTTCTCAACCAATTGTTCTACAAGCATATATCCGAGACCATCTATGTTCATTGCGCTTCTTGATGCAAAGTGAAGAATGCTACCCTTCACCTGCGCCGGACATGATTTATTTATGCACCGAACAGCAACCTCACCCTCATCCTGAAGAAGCTTCGAGTTGCACACCGGGCAATTCCCGGGCATCCTGAATTTCCTCTCCTTCCCTGTTCGTTTCTCTGTCACCACCTTAACTACCTTGGGAATAATCTCGCCACCTTTTTCAACAATAACCGTATCTCCAATACGAATATCTTTTCTTTCTATCTCATCCTGATTATGTAATGTTGAGCGCGATACAACGCTACCTGATAATTGAACAGGTTCAAGAACTGCAATTGGTGTTACCGTGCCCGTCCTTCCAACGGAGAGTATAATATCCATAATGTTAGAAATTGCCTGCTCTGCGGGAAACTTGTATGCTATCGCCCAACGCGGACTTTTTATGGTTGCTCCCAATTTTCGGTGCTGCTCGAAATCATTAATTTTTATTACCATTCCATCGATATTATACGGCAGCGTCCCCCTCTTTGTTTGCCACTTCCTGCATAGTGCAATTACCTCCTCAATATCTCCAGCAACTTCAAGAAAAGGAGTAACCTTGAATCCAAGTGCTTTCAATTTATTCATCGCATCCGAATGCTTCTTGAACGCATGAGGTTCAACCACCGTATGTATGAAAATATCAAGTTCTCGTTCGGCAACAACATGGGGATCAATGTTCTTAATACTTCCTGCAGCAGCATTTCGAGGATTTGCAAAAAGCGATTTACCGGACTTTTCACGCTTTTTATTGAGCTTCTTGAATACAGAGTTTGACATATACACCTCACCACGAACTTCAACAGTTGATAATGCTCCCTTTTTTTCTATCAGTCTTAAGGGAACCGCGTGTATTGTTTTCAAGTTCTGGGTAATATCATCCCCAACTGTTCCGTTTCCCCGTGTTGAAGCGCGCAATAGCTCAGCATTCGTATATTCAATACTTACCGCAAATCCATCAAACTTGAATTCAACCGTGTATTCATACTTTCCCTCCCCAAGAATTTTAGCCACCCGTTTATTAAAATCTCTCATCTCGTCGTCAGAGTATGTATTTTCCAGACTCAACATAGGGGTTGAATGCGTAACTGTTTTAAATCCTCCTGTTAATTCTTCCCCAATTCTTTGCGTTGGAGAATTTTTCGTTATAAGTTCCTGATGCCTTTGCTCAATGCCCTGCAATTCCTTCATGAGCATGTCATAATCACTATCCGTGATTACAGGATCATTGAGTACATAGTAACGGTAATTATGGTAACTTATCTCATTTCTGAGCTTCTTAACCTTTTCCCGTATCTTTTTTCCTATTGCCATCCAATTCCCCAGTTAATCGTAATTCAGTAATTGAGTAATTAGTGCTGCAAATTTAATGGTTTCTGTACGTACTTGATTGTTGCTGCTTTTTTCTTTTCAACGAATTGTCATTTTCCCGATTCACCCATCTACCCATACACCGTTACTCCGATACACTCCCTACTTCCTCTTCCGAGGAAGTCATCTCAAGGTACAGCTCTTCGAGATTCTTGTCTTCACTCTTCGATAATTTTTTCAGTTCATCAAATGTGCCGACAGCGATCAGTTTCCCTCTATTGATAATACCAATTCGTGTGCATATTTCTTCTGCAACTGAAAGGGTATGTGTGGAAAGAAATACAGTAACTCCCTCATTTGTTTTTTCTACAAGGATACTCTTCACGATCTTAGCGCTTTTCGGATCAAGACCCACCATCGGTTCATCTATAACAATCAATTCCGGGTTATGGATCAAACACGATGAAATAATGACCCGTTGTTTCATCCCATGCGAATATTCAATAGCAGGAAAATCAAGCCATTCAGACATCTCAAAAATCTTTTCGTATTGCCTGATATTTTCCTCCAATCGTTCTTTTTCCATATTGTAAATGTGTCCTATGAAATACAAAAATTCCCGACCGGTTAAATACTCGTACAGAAATGGCGTATCTGGTATATATCCCGTAATCCCTTTTGCCTCCTCATGAGCTTCATCAACAAAGATGTCACCTACTTTAATTTTCCCCGCTGTAGGAACAATAAGACCAACAAGCATTTTTATGGTTGTGGTCTTTCCTGCACCATTTGGTCCAAGAAAACCAAAGAGTTCACCTTTTTTGATTGAAAGGGTTAAATTGGATACAGCTTCGTGGCGCCCAAACTTCTTTGTTATATTATCAAACAGTATCACTTAAAAAGATTCTATAATATTTATATTCAATTGACCAACAAGTTTCACAACCTTGATAAAATCGAGTAACGAGCCTTCCTCCAGTTTTATGTGGGTGGCATCTGCATAATGTAATCCAAATGTTGGGTCACATGCAACCCATCGACCCCAGTAGTACTCATTCCATGCATGGTAGTAGAATGCGCCATCTACATATACAATGCCAACAACAACTTTTGAAGGTACGCCAATTGCCCGGACAAGCGCCGAGAACAGGACTGCATGCTCATTGCAATCACCCACTCTTGTCTTGAGAACCTCTTTTGCGTATGGAATGCTGAACGTCGGTGCCTTCTTTATATTTTTGTAAACCCAATCCATTATTCTTAAAATATCATCATGGGTTACATCGTTATTACCGCTTATTTCTTTCGCAAGCGAAATAAATTCCTCATCATTACACGGCATAAATATTGTTGATGCAAGGTATTTCTTAAATTTCGCAGTATCAAGATCAGAAATGGAAAATCCTGAAACAGGTTCTACCGCATCTATGGTGACTCTGCCGTTGCTGTACTTTTGCCTTTCATCTGTTGGGAAACTATAACCTTCAGCCACACCTATCAAATCAGCAACAAGGTGTTTACTCTTTCGGGGATTCTTTATGGTACCCTTCGGGTATATGGCATACGTTTCATAGATCTTCAGTCCTTCGCAGCCCTTTGCAAAATCCTCTATGTTCTCAAGAGGTTCCCGTTTCATCGTTATTCCCATGGGGGAAGTCTCCATAAGCAATTTCCCCTCTTCATCAAGATACAGCTTTGATTCTATTCCTATCATCTTTACTACCACCACATCAGTTTCGTATGTTTTACCATCCATGGTTATCGTTTCTTTCCCACGAAGGCAAATATCAATGTCAACAATTTTTTCAGACGTTGGCTCGAAGATTGCATAGTGATATACTGAATCTGGCTGGAGTTTCAACTCCTGGGCAACCCGTTCTATTGATCCCGGGATAAATGGCTTATCGCCAATGGCAAGTACAACGCTTTCTTTTTCGCCAGCAGATTCGATAACAAGGTAAATTGAATCATTCTCTATTACGCCATTGGTTCTTACCGTATGAATACCGCTTACGATTTCCGAATAGAATGTTTTTAATTTTAGATCCAAATCAGCTTCGGATACCGTATACGTTGTTACCTCCTGGCTTACCCCGTAGGCAGAAATGTTCATAAACGATTTTTCACTGATACGGAACCCGTGTTTGGTTTTTTCCTGTTTTGAAATACTGTAACCAATCTTCTCGCCATGTACATATATCCCGTAAGCACAGATATCCAGGTCAATGACGTTTTCATCGAGCGCAAGATTGAAGTCTATATTCGTGCGTTTCTTAAAGGGAAACTTGAGTGCAAAAAGAATGGTAACTACCCAGGCGATGCAGATAATTCCAAAAATAAAGAAGAACAGTTTTCTCGACTTCTTCATACAGTATCCTTTTCTATTGTTTTTAGTGAACCAAACCTGTGAAAAGTTTCAGTATACTGGTAAAAAAACTCAATGCTAACGAAACCCTGAGTTTTTTCTATGGGATGTGTATGAAATTCTATCTCTCTTTAGAACTTCTTTGTAAAACCAATGCTTGTTCCCATCGTAATTTCACCATTATCAATCCTCAGGTGAAAACCACATTCATAATTTGTGCAAACCCAGGCTTTGTATTGAATCGTCGCGCCATCTCTGCCATAATCTGAAAGTGGAATAAGAATACCTTTATCGCATTTACTGCATTTAGGAAAAGATCCTTCCACGCTAACACCTCCCCTCAAAATTTAATGTGCCGAAGAGGGGAGTCGAACCCCTACATCCGCAAGGACACTGGACCCTGAACCCAGCGCGTCTGCCAATTCCGCCACTTCGGCAGCTAAAGCATTATACGAAAAATAGGTGATAAAGTCAAGAGAAAACAAACCACAGAAACACTTGCTTCAAGTTTTCGCCACAGATTTCCACAGAAATTTCGTTGTTTTCCCCCTTGCCCATTCTCCCACTCTGCGATTCTCCGAAACTTCCGCACACCCATACACGCTTACTCCGGTATGCAACACTTCGGACCAAGGGTGCTTATATTCGCTGCCTTCATTCTTTGTTCTGTGCATTCGGTGTTGGATGTTTGCTATTTTCTAATTGCTCTTTACTCTTTGCTGCCTTCAGCTGTTGCCATAAGCTCTACGCTATAAGCCATATGCTCTGCCTCATTTCCCAGAAATGAGGCAGCGGAGAGAGGAGGATTTGAACCCCCGATCCCGATTTCTCAGGATGCGCGATTTCGAGTCGCGTGCTTTCGACCACTCAGCCATCTCTCCAATTTTTGTTTCACAAAAATAGCTTATTGCTAATTGCTCATGGCTTATAGCAACAACAAAGAACAACACATGCCCCTACTTCCCCAATCCAAAACCTTGCTTCGCAAAAATAGCTTATTGTCAATTGCTTATGGCATAGAGCAACATCAAAGAACAACACACGCTCCCACTTCCCCACCTTAAACTTTGCTTCTTTTTTGCCGAAAAAATTCAATGAGCAGGTTTTCTATGTCCTCCCTCAGGAAATCCGTTTGCTCGACAATTACCTGATGGTTAAACTTATTCTTCTCAAGGATGTTCGTTACGGTACCAAAACAACCAAATTTCGGCTCTTTTACTCCGTATACAACCTTATCTATCCGTGATTGGAGGATTGCTCCACCACACATCAAACACGGTTCAACACTTACATATAATGTCGAACCATTCAATCTCCAATTCTTCAAGGTATTACTCGCAGCACTGATCGCAATGATTTCTGCATGTGCAGTTGGATCATTCAAACTCTCGATCCGATTATGTCCTCTTCCAATAACCATCCCATCCTTCACAATAACCGCACCGATCGGCACCTCTCCCTCATCGAATGCCTTAAGAGACTCCTCAAACACCTGCTTCATCATTCTTTCAACCAAATCCATGCTAACACTCACCGTACAGTAATTAAGTAACTGAGTAATTGGTAATTCAAATCCCCATTTGGTCTTTTATTCGCCACAGATTACCACAGAAATTTCGATGTTTCCACCCTTCCCACGTTCTCCCACTCTGCGATTCCCCGATACTTGCATACACCGATACATCCATACACCGTTACTCCGGCACGCAACAATGCGGACCAAGGGTGCTTCTAATTACTGCCTTCGTCTTTTCCTCAAGTTGTTTTGGTTCGATGTTGCTATTTTCTTATTACTTTCTGCTGTTTACTCTCTGGTATGTGCTGTCTTCAGTCTTTTCCTCAAGATGTTCGTCGTTTGATGTTGTCTATTTGCTCTTTACTTTTTGCTCATTGCTGTCTTTACGCGCCCGGAGGGATTCGAACCCCCAACCTACGGATTCGTAGTCCGTTGCTCTATCCAATTGAGCTACAGGCGCTTTCGTTTATTCATAAGGCTTTTGAGCCTTCTTCACTTTATCCAAATCAGCGATGGTGTCCATATGGTGTCCACTTGTGAGCCGCAATCTCCTCTGCAATACATTTACGGCCTGCTGTTTGTGTCTGGCGGAAAGGTGAGCATAATAGGTGATCGTAGTTTGTATATTTTGATGCCCGAGTAACTCGGCCACCGTCGTCAGGTCCACCCCTGCCATAACAAGATGAGAGGCAAAGGTATGCCTCAAATGGATCATGGTCACACCTTCGAGCCCCCCCGCTCTTAGTAATGCGGTCTTGAATGTCGTCCTGATGTCTTTGTACGGCATTCCATTGCTATTCAAGAAAACGTACTCATGTTTGTTTCTCGATGGAAGACCGAGAAGCGTCCCTTTCAAAACATCATTGATGGGTATCTTTCGCGATTTGCCCGACTTTGTTTTTTCCACGGTGATCTCATTCCGCTCGAAGCTCACGTTTTTCCATTTTAAAGAAAAAAGCTCACCCCGTCTCATGCCGGTTGAAACTCCCGCGAGAACGATCGGACGAAGCTGTGGTGAAGAACACTCCAGCAATCGATGAATCTCATCTTCCGAGAGAAACCTCACCCGCCTGTTGTCCTCCCTGAAGAGTTTCACTTCCCTCACCGGGTTCACCTTCGCCTTCTTCCACCTGATAGCAAGATTAAACATATATTTTACAAGAGCGAGTTCTCTATTGACGGATGCCGGGGCAATTTCCTTCGCTCTTTTCTGTTTGTACTTCTCTACGAGAAAGGATGAAATCTCATTCAATCTCTTGTTGCCAAAATACGGGACGAGATTTTTCAAACTCACCTCATCTCGCTTCCACGATTTTTTATTCGCTTTGGCAAATTCCATATAGATCGGTTCTAGTGCGGAAAAGGTTATTGATGGCTGCAAATCCTGCAGATCGAATTTGCCTTGGGCGATCTGGGACTTTCTCACCGCCAGTGCCTTCTCAGCCACGCGCTTGTTCCCGATTGATTCCCTTATTCTATGGCCATGATAGTAGTAGTCGATAAACCACTTTCCGCGTTTTTTATATACTCCCATGCTTACCTCCTGATTCCATTTATAACACTGTCCATGGCGCTTTGTCAAACAAAAACTGGCTGCTCCAATTAATCACCCTACTTAAATAAATTACGGATTCCATGTTCGATCCGGCGATACCTTGTGCTCTTCGATGAACGCCAAGATATCCGACAATTGAAATTTCACAAGTCTTCCAACCTTGATAAAGGCAATCTTATCTCGTTGACTCACCCACGAATAGAGCGTATTCTTAGATATGTTGAGAAGCTTTGCGCACTCACTTATGCTGAGTAGTCTGTTCATCATGATCACCAAACATCGGGGTGCTCATCCCACCTGACAACCACCCGCGTCATCTCAGTCCGTACCTTTCACCAGTTTTTCTTCATTGAAGTAGCACAGCGGCACGATTATAGCCTGATCTTCCGTTTC
>CBDUQV010000082.1:0-8070 GCA_965369615.1 uncultured bacterium
TGTTTGCAAAAACATGAAAGTAATATTTTTTGTTGAGGGACATACGCTCGGTCAAATACCCGGTCCTTCATCCGATATGAAAAACTGGACGTTTCCTCAAGTTCCCTGACACGTTTACGAAGCACTTCAACCTCGGCCGGTTCTTTTCGTATCGAATAGTCAATTACAATACCTTTGTTATCCACCACAAGGTCGACCGATTTTCCCTTTTCCGGGACCGGATCCCTACCCACAAGATTTGCGATCAGCGCATCAGGAGCGAACATATCAGGTTCGAATTTTAAAAAGTTCTCCAGAATAGATGTGGAAATTTCCCGGGATTGTATCCCCCTGCTGTCAAGCAGCTTTTTAGCTTCATAAGATTTTAATCCTAATATCCGTGAGGATAGAGAGGAGGAGTCATTCAGTCCGGGAATTTTTGTCTTGTCTGATATGCCTCTGGTGCAGAAATTATAATAAAGTCCTTTCAGCTGCAATCCATAATTTATTGGCAATATCATTTCAAGATAGTACAGGAACATCGGGATAGTGTAAACATGGTTCCTGAACAGATTGCATATTTCAACCTTACCCGTTCCACTGATGCTGATAATCGCAAGGAATACCTGTGGACATTTGCAGTGTTCCGGGCCTGAGTATATTAGGTCCCTTTTTCGTTTAGATTCGATCTGTTCCGTGTACCTTTTTATAATCTCTGCCGCTTTCTCCGCTACCAATTCCTTTTCATCACTGCTTTTTGAAAGGATTAATTCGAATATATCAAAATTTAGTGCCATGTCGGCACAACCCGGAGGGAATTCATCTCTGCAAAGGAGCTCTACCTCATAGGTCTCCTTGATCGTATTATAGTTGCACTGCCTGTCACCCCCGCATACAATCCCATGCACAGGTACTGGCTCCTTCTCGCATTCAGCGTACTTCAGCGCTACTGCAAAATTTGTGAATATTTCTTTGGATTCCTCTACCCAGCTTATCTTATTGATGGAGACATTAGTACGTCTCAGGTTCGCTTTGATCACTATTTTGTTTATCTTTAATTCTTCAAAGTCCGGGTTCCAGTCTGGATTATCTGCAGTCGTCTGTAAAATTGTTCCGACTGTATCAGTATCCATTTTAGCATCAGCATTAAGGAATTCATCATCAGAATGGACATCATCATCGTCTAATTTATTGCGTATCTCAAGTGATACACGAGTAACAGGTTCGGGGAATATAATCTCAACGAGAGTAAATAATTCAAAATGGAGGTGTTTTTGTTCAATAAATGATCCATTGTTCGTTATAAATTGAAGACCTTTAAATTGGTGCGACCCTACATCTGGGGGAAAACCAGTAAAATCATCAATAGACTTTTCCACATTGAAAACAGGTCCTGCATCAGAACATTCTCCTCCCGTTCGACATTCCTTAATCTTATCAGCAATATCCACGACTTTCTCGGTGCATACTACTATATCGTTCCCGCAACAATCTATGGCATGACCTGGTTCTATTATGACCTTGGTTTCAAGTGGATAGGCTTTTTTGACCTTGAGCCCATAGACGACTCCATGTCCGAGCATACGGTTGTGGAGCTTATTTTTCTCAATAATGTATTGTTGTTCCTTTATCAGGTCTTTTGCTGTTATGAATTTACCATCAAAGAATTTATTCCTTTCAAGACATTTCAGTTCATCACAATTTTCACTCATAAATCCCCCTCCTTCATTCTTCCAGTTTACAGTACAGGCTGGCTATCAATGAGAGCAATTTCTTATGGCTCAGTACTATCTCCCTGTAGGTTACATTATCAATGTCACCGGTAGGTACTGCTGTATCACCGGTAAATGTAACACCTGCTAAAACCACGCATCCGTCTTCACAATCCTGACATGGATTGAGACTTTCTGTAATTAGTTGTTTCAGCATTTCTTCACAATTCATATCAGGAAATTCCAATATCTGGGATATTTCCGGTTCAGCTTGCAGGATCTTATATTCAAAACTCTCCCGTTTGTTCGAACTTTTCATTCCTGTGTCGTCGCATGAGCACTCATTTATCAGTACCGGCACGGGTGCTACATCACATTCCAAATATTTTATGCAGACATATACGGTTTTTCCCTCAGGTGGAATCTCTTCATTTTCTTCTGCAAGGTCGATCTCGACATCCCGGGGTACTACAATTTCGTTTCCATAACAATCAAGTGCAATGCCTGGTTTCAAAACGACTTTTTTCGGGCACTCGTGGGGGACCACCTCAAGTCCGCATACAACACCCCAGCCGTGTAAGAATCGGTTAAGCAGCTTATTCTTCCCTATGAAATATGATTGCTCAAGTTCAAAATCACGTACTGTCATCAATTTACCGTAGAAAAAATTATTCCTTTCATAGGTATTTAATCCATCTTGGTTCAATACAAACCCTCCATATCCTCTTATTTAATTTTAATAATTGCAGTATCAAAAGCACTCTTCTCTTCTTTACTTACAGCTCTTATGGTCACATTCTCTGGAATCGTCCCACCTTGCAGTAGTTTATAGATTCCGTTTTGGTCAATGGTTCCCACATTCACACCTGAACCCTGTGAATCCACAGACCACTCCACCTCTTTATTCGCAGCATTCTTAACTGATGCAAAAAACGGATAAGTTAGAGGTACGGAAGCCGCAAAGGTATTACCCGAAGCGCCAATAGTGCTGATATCACGATACGATGGTACGATCCTGACATCAGTCTTCTTCAATGCACAGATACTTGACACCAGCAGGTCAAAGAGAAGTCTGGTAGACACTGCCAATTTCCGTGTATACAGGTTGATCATACTATTGGTAATAGCGGAATCTTCCTGTCCGACCCTTACCGATGCGATGGGTAAACAGTGCGGTTCTGAGCAGGACGGAAGTGGTTGTAAAGTAAGGTCAGTCATATTGCGGTGTAGTGTTTCCTCACATGAGCGTTCAAGGACTGCGAACCTGGTCATTAACTCAGCCACCACATTCAGGTTCCCTGAAACATAGGCATTTTCCATTGCGGTATAGGTAGTGCTTGCTTCCTGGATATTTTTGGTCAACGCAGTATCGCTTTTCTTTTCAAAAAGTGGAAAGAGCGGGGAATATGTCAACATCCTGAGACACGGGAATAATTTAATGAACCTCTTTTTTTCATATACTTCGAGGGTGTATCCCTCTTTTATCCGTGAATTTTCATGCTCCACCCCTCCACAGAACCCATGTGATCCTGTTCTAAGGACCGGGCACCCTTCCACTTCCCGGTATTTGATACAGATCACAAATTCCCGAATCTCATCAGAAGGATCAACTGATCCTACGATTTCCTCAAGGTTAACAACCTGTTCTGACTCAACATGCATCATATTACCAATGCAATCAACTGCCACCCCTTTTTCAACGATCACCTGCCATCCGGCAGGATTGATTGCTTTTACGCGCAGTCCCCGGATAACACCATCACCGTGCAGGTATGTATTCTGTTCCTTGTTCAGTTTCTTGAAATATTGTGTTTGCAGATCAAAATCTTGTGCTGTAAGAAGCTGACCGTTAAAAAACTTTGCACGGTCAAAGTCATCACATCTTTCCTCCTCACATATACTGCCTATTTTCCCCATTTTCAATCCTCCTGCATATCATAATTATTATAAACCTTAAATTATCACGTCTGCTCCAATGTTTGATTGTTTCTCGACAATGAAACCCGAACCTGCGTTTTTCCGGTTGATTATGCTGTCCCCGCCAATAGTGAACGATTTGCCAACCACAAGTTCATCCGGATCCTTTGCAATGATCGTATCCAGCCCGATCATTGATTGTTCACCTACTCGCATCATGGGTTCTATCTTACAGCAAAAATACTGGGTATGTGCTGGTTTTTCCATATCCAATATCCTGTGTACTGTTCGTTGTGTGATCTCATCCTTCCTGTGAACGGGATATAAAAAAATCATAAACCTGTGCGCGTAATCCCCTGGCAAATGGAGATCCCATTCGTCTGCTAACGTACTTCCGCCAACCACTGCTGAATCGTTCACCACATAGCCCGCCATTGGAATCGAATTGTGAGCAAGGGATACCACATGGTGGGAAAGCATTGCCTTTTTCTCTGCACTGCGTAATTTGAAAAGTTCAATGATGGCTGGTCTATATCCTGTGTACATCTCGATGTAATCGAGGAGTCCTTCTACAGTACCCCGTTTCCGATATAACGATACGGCACACATGATGAGTCTGCGCTTTTTCTCTTCAGACCACTTATCATCCAGTGAGAAATCGAGCCATGATGCAAGCCATGTGAGAAAATGATCAGGGGCAGCTAATGGATTATAGTAACGAGAGCTGTTCGACACTTTATCATCTATGGATAACATGAAACTCTCAAAGATCGGTAAGAAACGGCTTAGAAAATCGAGGCTGTCCCGGGCCTGCTGATACATAGCTGGAAGATATTTCAGGTATGTTTCCCTAGGATAATAGACATGCAGACTACGCAGGATGGGAGATAATGTACCATCGCTTTCAAAGATGATCTTCAAACCGAGATATCTCCCTGGCAGGTTCTGTACAAGCATGTCACCAGCCGAAAAACCTCCTTCAAATGTCATCGAATCCCATTCATCCGATAAATCTTCCGTAAGGATTGGATCATCTGAAGTATGTGTTTTAATGACAAGTCTGCTTTTTTGCATGATATCTGTATCTAAAAGTATCCTGTGCCATTGACAACCCTGTTGTTTGCTGTCAAATACGCCGCAATAATACCCGGTTTTTCTGAAAGCTATTTTTGAGAGGATAGAGAGATGCTCATAGTCAGTAAAGGTCATATAAAGGTCTCCATTCTCACAGGCAGCAAGCCTGTAGGGTGTATGTATCACGTCCCGAATAGCAAATTCATAGCTTCCTGATGTATTGATCCTGTGGAGCCGTTTGTTCCCACTGTCTCCAACAAATAGACCTTTATCGTGATACAGGATACATGTAGGGTCAATATCTTTTAATGTCCTGTAATTATCGAGTTTGATCTCAGCATTGAAATCACCACTTCCGGAATACACCAAAATGCTTTTTCTGTTAGCATCCACGATATAAACCAATCCGTCATCATCCAATGTTAAAGCGACGGGATCTGAAAGTTCACCATCCTCACTGCTGCAGAATATCGAATCAATACCATCCTTTTCAATTTTTACGATACGCTTATTCCCTCTATCAGCCACATACGCATTACCTTCCTGGTCAAATGCAAGATCAACCAGCGAATCAAAACTCATCCCTCCAGCTTCATACCAGATCGTTTTAAGCGTTAGGTTGGGATAGAATACCTGTACCCTGTTGTTACCTGTATCTACAACATACACCAGTTCATCATCTACCGCAATCGCTCCCGGATCTTTAAACCGGTAAGGCTGGTTGCCTGTCGAACCGATTACATGATCCTGTACACAAGTGTCCCGAAGCTCGTGTATGATGATCCGATCACCATCTGTATCGATTAAATACAACCGATCCCGACCAACAGCAACACCACCAGGTACAACTCCTTGAAATGTAATTTCATCCATCAAGGCATGTACAGGTTCAAGCCTGACTCTGCCTGCTGTGATCTCAAGATGAGAACTAGTCCCTTTTTCCCAGTCCTCATCTTTTGCCAGTACCTGGTATTTTGTATCCATGATCTCACGCTTATTTGTATGTCCGATGTTACTGAATCAGGACGGTATGCACCCCTGAATATATGAGCGAGTTCTCAGAGATCTCAACATCCCTGCATTCGGGGAGCGATACACCATTCTTCTTAATGACAACAGTCTCGATCCTTGCAACCCCGGGAATATTCAATATCTCTTCAAATACTTCTGAATAATACAATGTCCGTCCGAATTCCCAGCCAGTCCCGTTCGGTCCTCCCTTTAAAGGGTTGAGGAATGTAGAAAGCCGATTCAATATGTCAAGCTTAACATTACCCGGACCATGATTTATGTCTACAACAATTGAAGCTTCCACCGAGATCTCTTCATAGCAGGGTGCCATCACGTACAGTTCTGTTGTAAGAAGCCTGTGTTTATTCAGATGATAACACACGGTTTTTATGAAGTTCTCTGATGGATATGGCCTCTTTTCCAGGCTATAAGGTACAACAATTACAGTGACCGCACCAGGTATTTTCGAACCGGGATAATCCGGATGGTATAGTTCAAGTGCTTTTGCCTTTGCAACCCTGATACCGGGAGTCCCGAGCGAAATAGTTTCGAAATCGGTGGGGGTGACCGCCCTGTCCATAGCCCTGAGTTCTCTCGGTGCCCTTTGTTTGATCTCCTTAAGCGTCTCTTCATCCCGGCCGCCAGTGGCTGCTGCGGGATTAGTAACCGTATCAACTCCTGTGATAGTTGAGAGCAGGTCGGATATCGTATCAGCACCAACATTTCCGGCAGCTCCTCCTCCATAGCGATAGACTGAAGCCTTGATATTATTGAATCCACCTGCAGGTATCTTCCCACGGGTCCCACTGCCAAAATTAATAGTGCCGTTCTCTCGCTTTAAGGTGTAGTGATTATCATTTGGACCTGATGCATCGAAACCTTCAACTTCAGTCCATGTCTCAAATCCATGCCCTTCATCCACATGAAGTATAAGTGTCCCTACCAGAACCGGATAATTGAACAGTTTAAAACTCTGGTCAGGTAGGTAATCACTTCCCCCGAGTATCTCATCTCTTACTGTCACCGCATTACTGGCATTTACCGAATTTGTGCGGATTGACCTTATCCTCGGAGCTATTTCGTAATGTCCATCTGTAAGGCGGCAACGCAGCCAGAAAATGTCCTTATCATCAGTATCTACAGGTGAGTTCACCAGTGATGACATTACATCCGGATTGATAAACTGGAGATACCCGCTTTCAGTAAAACCGCGGGTCCCATTATCAAGAACATTCAAATCTGCGTATGAACTCCCGTTCCAGTATTCCCAGACCGTTTTTACAGACGGCAACAGATAACGCTCATCCAATACGCAATGTTCACCTGGGGAGGGGAGGTCCTCGGTAAAGAGTTCAATCCTCAACTTCACAACTTCTTTAGCAGGTATAGGCATATCAAAACCGATATAAAGAAGTGACCCGACTTTTGGATCATTGCCAAACGCATAGAAATACGTATCCTGGGTCTTGCACAGTGATGTTTCATCAACATGACCGGTAGTATCATTAACAACGATCTTTTTGACCAGTGCCGCAAAGCTGTTAAGCTCTTCATCGGTCTCAAATATGAGGTCCTTGCCGTCATCGCCTTTTGCCGTTACCTGTGTTCCCTTGGGAATCGTGAGTGTTGTAGTAGATGATTCGGCAGCAGGAAGTTTCAATTTGAATGTGAGATTCGCTTTTGCAGGGCTTGCCGGCATTAACTCTTCTCCTATCAATCGCAAAAACTCGATATAATTTTTTTCAGGAACCCTGTTCAACCTGTATATCATAACCTCGGCCAGAGACGAGAACAATTGCAGCATTGTTATTCCGGGATCATGCTCATTGTAATCAGTCCACTCCGGGGTATATCGTGGTATCAGGGACTTCAGTTCTTCAAATATATCTTCAAATGTACGATCATCAAGATCCGGTGACTCAAGCGGCATGTACTATCCCTCCTCCAGGTAGAACGGATACACCAGATTATAGAACGTATTAGTGCTCCGTACCCTGTATTCAATATTTATTATCAATCGGTTTCTTTCAACTGGGCTCACATCCACTCCCATCAGGTCGATCCTTGGTTCCCAGTCGCGAAGTGCTTCTTCCACACGGTTTTTAATGGACTGCATGGTGAACTCGTCTGCAGGCGAAAAAACAAAATCATGTATACCACATCCGAAATCAGGACGCATGATCCTTTCTCCTTTTGAAGTGGCCAGGATTATGTAGATGGATTCTTCGATATCCTTCTCATGCTGTGAATATGAAAGCCCCCCCCTACTGTTTACTTTGATAGGGAAAGCCCATCCGGTTCCAAGGAATTTCTGTGGCATTTTTGATACTCCTACCAATTTATGTGATCAAATTTCCATTGACTTTATGGCTACCTG
>CBDUQV010000083.1:0-8028 GCA_965369615.1 uncultured bacterium
CTTCAATTTCTTTGATGCAGTCTTTTTTTCATCGATCTCGTCTTTAAGCCTGTTTATTTCTGCTTCCAGCTCGTCGATATTCCGTGCAGCTTCTTCGCGCTTTCTTTCTCGTTCTCTCACCTCTTCCTGCAGCTTTATTTTCTTCTTTCTTACGTTCCGTTTTCTGAAGAATTGCCACCAGCGGCATTGTTTTTCTTCTTTTTCAACTTCTTTTATCGCTCGCTCCAAATCCGGAATCGCATCCTCGGATTCATCGATAGTTCTCGAATTCTCGTCCAATGCGGTGCGAACGGTTTTAACCTCTTTAGAGATCTCATCGAGGCTTCGCTCTTCTGCAGAGAAAGCAGTTGAGGAGATTGCAAAACTCAAGATGAACACCGATAGCATTGATAATGCTTTTTTCATTTGACCCCCCTATTAGATTTGTATTACTGTGACACAGTTCTTAGTATTTGTCAATGGCGATTAACGCAGGGAAGAGACCCTTTTGAAAAGCCTCAAAAAATTTCCACCCAGGATTTTCTTTACCTCTTTCTCAGAATAGCCTTCCTCGAGCAGAGCTCCGGTAAGAGCGGGCAGTTTCCCTGCATGCTCAAGTCCCTTCGTTCTCTCTGACATACCATCGAAATCGCTTCCGAGTGCAATGGAGTCAATACCGGCGAGGTCGCGCATATGGTTAATATGCTCAAGAACGTGTTTTATACGAACCGGTTTTGCACGGGAGATATATCCGGGAAGGAAGAATATGCCCATGATGCCACTGCGCTCTCCAATTGCCCGTATTTGCTCGTCGTTGAGATTTCGTCTATGCTTTCGAATCGCAGAGGTTGCGGTGTGGGATGCAATGAAAGGGCTCACTGTGTTTTCATATACGTCCCAGAAGGTTTTCACAGACGAGTGAGAAACGTCAATCAGGATGTGCAGTTTTTCCATTTCCCTCACGACTGCTTCCCCGAACTCAGAAAGGCCGTTGTGGGGCTTTGTCGCATCCAGTGCTGCATCTCCGATCCGGTTTGATTTGTTCCAGGTAAGCGTCATTATCCTTACGCCCAACCGCTGGAAACTCCTGAGCAGTTCCAGGCTTCCTTCGATTGCATCGCCGCCCTCAATGGCAAGGAGAATGCCTATTTTCCCTTTTCTGAGTTTCTTGATTTCCGCGGGGTTCCGTACGAGAGTCAATTCCTCATTTTCTTCGGTCAGTCTGATTATTCTGTCGATCAGGACAAGAGCCCTTCGTGCGCAGTGGTTTGGTGCATATTTTGGGTTAATAAATGCCGCAAAAACCTGAAGGTTTACATTGCCCTTCAGTAGTTTGGGAATATCTATCTGAGTTTCTTTGTTATTTTTTTGTATGTTGCTGCCTTCAAGGATTTTCCCTACAGTGTCGCAATGAAGGTCAGCAACAAAAGCCTTTTTGTGAAGTTCTAAAACGGAGTTTTCCATTGCCCTTTCTTACACCAATTCATTACATTTGTCAATTACTTTTCGTGAATATTCAGAGTATTCAATCGGAATACTCTGATTGCACAGCTTTATTAGATTACAACGATGTGAAATGAATTTAAAGACTAATCGCGCAACGTCTCTCTGCGGTCTCTGTGGTTTAAATGAGGGGTAAGTGTTTATTTTTTTCTTGAAAAACATGGTTGTTGTGCTATAGTATAACAGTTGTGATTTGCAATAAAGGAGGTTACCAGAAAGATGCCCGGAATTCTTGCAAAAATGTTCGGAACAGGGAATGAAAGAAAACTGAAATCCCTCAAACCTCTGGCGGAAGCAATAAACAGAGAATATGAGAAACTTAAAGATCTGAATGATGAAGATTTTCCCAAAAAGACCGAGGGATTTAAGAAACGCCTTGAAGAAGGTGAAACGATTGATGACTTAATGGTTGAAACCTTTGCACTCGTGAAGGAAGCGACAAGGCGTCTGCTTGGAAAAAAGTGGGAGGTGACAGGGATAGAGAAAGAATGGGATATGGTTCCCTTCGATGTTCAGCTAATGGGTGCCATTGTCCTGCATCAGGGGAAGATAGCTGAGATGGCAACCGGTGAAGGGAAGACACTGGCTGCAACAATGCCACTCTACCTGAATGCTTTAACTGGCAGGGGTGTTCATCTTGTCACCGTTAATGATTACCTTGCACAAAGAGATAAAGAATGGATGGGGAAAGTTTATGAATTTCTTGGACTCAGTGTCGGTGTCATACAGTCTGGAATGAATCCTGAAGAAAGAAAGATCGAGTACAGTTGTGACATAACCTATGGAACGAACAATGAGTTTGGTTTTGATTACCTGAGAGACAATATGTCAGTTGTTCCTGAGCAGCGAGTACAGCGTGAACATTATTATGCGATTGTTGATGAAATAGATAGTGTCTGCATTGATGAAGCGCGGACTCCTCTGATAATTTCAGGTGCTGTTGAACACTCAACGCATACGTACGATAAGTGGAAACCACGCGTTGAACGACTGTATCGCGCTCAGATACCATTTGTCAATAAACTTATAGCGGAAGGAGAAAAGTTACTCAAAGAAAATAATGAACGGGAGGCTGCTTACAAATTACTCCTTGCGAAAAGAGGATCTCCGCGCAATAAGCGATTGATAAAGTTAGAAAAAGAAAAAGGTGTCTTGAAAATGATTGAAACGCTTGAACTGCAGCTGATGCGGGACAAGAAACTTCACGAAATCGATGAAGAGCTCTATTACACGATAGAGGAGCGTGAAAATGCAATAAAATTATCTGATAAAGGAATGCAGTTTCTTTCTCCTGATGACCCCGGGATTTTTGAACTGCCTGATCTTGCTGAGCAAATAGGGAAAATCGAAGAAAATGAGTCATTGAGTCCCCGAGAGACGGCTGTTGAAAAAGAGCGCATTCATCTCGATTATGCTGAAAAGATGAAAGAAAAAACAAATCGTGATAATCTCTTAAAGGCATATGAACTCTTCCATAAGGACGAAGAATACATTGTAATGGACAGGAAGGTTATTATCGTTGATGAGTTTACGGGGAGGCTGATGCCCGGAAGACGATACTCTGATGGGCTGCACCAGGCGCTTGAAGCAAAAGAGGGTGTAACCATTGAGAGGGAAACCCAGACGCTTGCAACAATCACGTTGCAGAATTACTTCAAGATGTATGAAAAGCTTGCAGGTATGACAGGAACCGCAGAAACCGAAGCCGGGGAATTCATGAATACATTTGAATTGGAGGTAGTTGTTATTCCAACAAATAAGCCGGTGAGACGGGTGGACTATGATGATGTAATTTTCAAGACAAAACGGGAGAAGTTTAATGCGATAATTGAAGAAATTATCAGAATAAATGAGATGGGTCGACCTATCCTTGTCGGAACGGTATCCGTTGATGTTTCGGAAACACTGAGTCGCATGCTGAGGAGAAGAGGCATAAAGCACGATGTCCTGAATGCCAAACATCATCAGAAAGAAGCACAGATTGTTTCTCATGCTGGTGAAAAGGGTATGGTTACCATTGCAACAAATATGGCAGGTCGTGGTACTGATATAAAATTAGTTGAAGAAATTGTGAAATGTGACTGGTGCCAGATATACCATGATACAAGTGAGGGGGCTTACGATCCTGTTAAGGAGAAGCAATGCTGGGAAGAAATGCCCTGCGGGTTACATATTATTGGTACTGCAAGGCATGAGTCTCGGAGAATTGACCGGCAGCTCAGGGGAAGGTCAGCTCGTCAGGGTGATCCGGGTTCTTCACGCTTTTTTCTCAGTCTGGAGGATGATCTGATGAGGCTTTTCGGGTCTGATAAACTCGTAGCGATCATGGATAGGATCGGTGTTGAGGATGACAAGCCAATCATTCAGAATCGCTTTGTAACAAAGAGGATTGAAGGAGCCCAAAAGACGGTTGAAGCAATGAATTTTGGTGTGAGAAAAAGGCTTGTAGAATATGACGATGTGATGAATAAACAGCGCGAAGCCATTTACGGGATGAGGAATGAGATACTTGACGGAAAAGATCTGAAAGACAAGATTGTCGAGATGATGGATGACATCATCGATGATATCATCGATGCATATGCTGAAACATCCGAATATTCTGAATCGTGGAATATGAATAGTTTGCAGGAAGAACTGCTTACCATATTCTTGATCGACTGGAAGGTTGGGAATGAGAACCTGCACAGTATAAAGCGTGAGTTACTGCGGGATGAATTGAAGAAAAGAACGAAGGAAATTTATACAGAACGTGAGTCGCTCATTGGGGAGGAAAGAATGAGGGATCTCGAACGACGGGTAATGCTCCAGGTTATCGATACACAGTGGCGAGAGCATCTGTATGAACTCGACGCACTGAAACAGGGGATTGGACTAAGGGGATATGCTCACAAGGATCCACTTGTTGAGTACAAACGGGAATCGTTTGGTATGTTTGAATCACTGCTTGGAAAGATGAACGATGAAGTCATCAAATTCCTTTTCAGAATCCGGATTGAATCGCCAGATGCTCCCAAGCTTGTCAGAGTTGAAGGTGTTTCAATGAAACCGGAAGCAGGGCGAGCCATAGATGCGAGAAGGAAGGAAACTGCTCCGGTTGGTCAAAAGCCGCAGAGTGCCAGGGCAAGGATGCAGAAGAACATTGACAGACCGATAAATGAGAGTGACAAGAAATTCTTACAAGCTTATGAGGAGTTAAAGAAAAAGGGGAAGAAAGTCGGACGTAATACTCCCTGTCCCTGTGGAAGCGGGAAAAAATTCAAAAAATGCCACGGTAAGTACCTGTAGGAATCTTTATTTTTATTCTGGAGTAGCAGAGCTTGCCCCGTGTAATAGAAACCTCTGGAGTAAATATGTTATTGCACAGGGCTTGCTCTGCGTTTTTATGCGCAAGACAAGTCTTGCTACTCCTTTTTGGCAGCGGTCTTTTTCTCAGGGAGGGGGCGGATGCTGAAACTGCCACACTTCTGGCAAAAGCGCTCCTCTGCAACACCTTTTTGATAGTGCCCCATGAATTCATGACCGCACCGCATACATCTCATTTTACAATTCTTTTCTTCTGCCATATAAACATCCTCGCCACAGAAATCACAGAAGTACATGATATTTTCTGTGTATGCTGTGGCTTGTTTTTAAGCCTTTGCAGCTTTTGCCCTTTTCCTTTCCAATCTCGCTTTTTCAGTCTTTTCCTTTTTCTCTCGTTCTGTTTTCAGGATCTTTCGGGTTTCTTCTATCTCTTTTTTGGTGACCTTCTTGCGCATTTCTTCAATTTCTTTCATCACCTTAGCGAATTTTACTCCTTCACTTGCAGCGATCCACTCAAGTTGCAATCGCTCAGGTCTAATACCAAGGCGTTCGAGTTTATCCCATAATTTTTCAACACGCAACTGGCATGATCTGTTAGCATTGATGTACT
Source organism: uncultured bacterium (assembly GCA_965369615.1). Lineage (GTDB taxonomy): Bacteria > Hydrothermota > E44-bin80 > E44-bin80 > E44-bin80 > SOKD01. The sequence goes on from CBDUQV010000083.1 coordinate 5,399, forward strand.
TGCAGTCCGCATAGTGGCATCCTGAGACGAGTACGATTGGAGCACCGAGTTCAAATGCGTGCAGTATGAATTTGTCTGAAACACGTCCACTGCACATGGTACGAATGATTCGCGCGGTGTCTGGATACTGAAGCCTTGATATACCAGCAAAGTCTGCTCCTGCATAGGAACACCAGTTGCAGGCAAAAATAATGTTTTTTTCTTCGGGTTTCTCCTCGAGGAAATTGTCTACCATCGTAATTATCTGCTCATCAGTGAAGTGTTTCATGGTAATAGCATCAAACGGGCATTCTGCTGAGCAGGCTCCGCATCCGTGACATGCAGCCTCCATGACAACTGCAGGAACCCGATTTTTTACATCGATAGTAATAGCTGAGTAAGGACACACCTTTACGCAGATTCCACAGATGGTACACTTTTCCTCGTCAACGCTTGCAGTGATTGCTTCGATCTTTACCTTTCCTTGACCCATGAGTATTAATGCTTTCGCTGCCGCTGCACCTGCCTGCTGTATGCTTTCTCGTACATCCTTTGGAGATTCCGCGCAACCCGCTATAAAGACCCCAGCCGTTGGAGCCTCAACCGGTTTCAATTTTGGGTGCTGTTCCATGAGGAAACCATCTGAGGTTGTCGTAAGTGTCAGGGCTTTTCTTATTTTGCTGCTGTCTTCTCGAGGTAATATACCCGTTGCCAGCACAATCATATCAACTTCATGTTGTTCAAGCTTACCACTCGAGGTATCTTCGATCGTAAGAATGAGATTCTTTGTTTTTGGATCTTCTTCAATCTGCCCGGGAATACCTCTAATAAAGATTGCACCGTGCTCTTTGCTTCGCTTGAGGAAATCCTCGAATCCTTTTCCAAAAGTCCTCATATCCATATAGAAAACCTTGGCTTCTATTTCGGGAGAGTATTCTGCAAGAAGCAGGGTTTCCTTAATGGTATTCATGCAGCAGACGTTGCTGCAGTATGGTTTACCCTTTTGTTTCGAGCGTGAGCCAACGCATTGGATGAATCCAACTGATTTGGGCATCTTCCTGTCTGAAGGACGAATAATATTTCCCGCGGTTGATCCTGTTGGGCTCATAAGTCTTTCGAATTCCATGCTCGTGAGGACATTTTCAAACTTCGTGTAGCCGTATTCGTCATGCTCTGTGGGGTCATACATTTCGATTCCCGGTGAAACAACGATGGTTCCTATCTCAAGCTCAATAATTTCATCCTTCATATCGTAGTCGATTGCTTTCGGGTCACAAACTTCTTCACACTTCCCACACGCTATGGGGAAATTACCAAGGCAGGATTCCATATCGATAAGGTACGATGAAGGGACTGCCTGGGGGAAGGGAATGTAGATGGCTTTTCTTGATGAAAATCCCATCTGGAATTCATCCGGTGATACCACAGGACAAACCTTTATACATTCTTCACATGCATTACAGAGGCTTTCATCGACGTATTTTGCCTTTTTTCTGATCTTGACCTTGAAATTTCCAATGTATCCTGATACTTCTTCAACTTCTGAACATGTCAGGAGTGTAATATTGGGATGTCGACCGACATCCATCATCCTCGGACCGAGGATTCATATTGCTCAGTCCATGCTCGGGTAGACCTTGTCGAGTTGTGCCATGAGTCCGCCAATCGTGGGACCCTTTTCGACAAGGTAGACAGGATAGCCAGTATCGGCAAGATCAAGAGCTGCCTGCATTCCTGCAACACCGCCGCCGATAACAAGAGCAGATTGCGCAACAGGAACTTCCATTTCTTCTTGTGGATCAAGTTTTCGTACCCTTGCAACCGCTGCTTTAATGATATCCTTTGCTTTCTCTGTCGATTTTTTCTTGTCTGTGGAATGAACCCATGAGCAGTGCTCTCTGATGTTTGCCATTTCCATCAGGTAGGGATTGACATCAACTTCCTGAACACATTGCCTGAATGTTGGTTCATGCATTCGAGGTGTACATGCTGCAACAACCACCCGATTGAGTTTGTTATCAACAATTGCTTTTTTGATTTCTTCCTGACCTGGCTCAGCGCAGGTGTATTTGTTAACAACAGAGAAGACAACACCGGGTAGATCCTTTGCGTATTCCGCAAGTTCCTTAGTGTCGACGGTTGCTGCGATGTTTACACCGCAATCACAGACAAAAACGCCTATCTTTTGCTCTTTTCCGCCCACGGAATTCGCCTCCTTTCAATGTTTTTTATTGATGGAAACATATTATTAAGTATTGTGGTTTCCAATTACACGTATCCTTTTTTGTTATCACTTAAGAGGTTGGTAAAATACTCTATCTTAATCTTTGGTTTTGATACATCCGTTTTTTCATTTAGTGTGCATTTGTAGTGGATCTCGCACTTTGGGCATGCTACAGTAAGGATATCAGCCCCTCGTTCTTTTGCATGCTGCAATCTTTGTATTTGCATTCTTTTTGAGTATACATCACAGTTGAGCCATGCATTTGTACCACAGCAAATAGCATACTGCCTGTTCTGGTCCATTTCAATAAAATCAATTTTAGGAACTGCTTTGAGCAGTTCACGGGGTTCTTCGTAAATTCCAAGGTGTCTTCCAAGCCTGCAAGGGTCTTGAAAAGTTACTTTCTTCTTCTTGCTTTTGAAGGTGA
>CBDUQV010000084.1:0-7962 GCA_965369615.1 uncultured bacterium
AAATCTCTTTCTCGTCAATGATGGTAAGCTCATTACTCCCCCCTTAGGTTCTACAATCCTTCCAGGAATAACCCGTGATTCAGTCATTGCTATCTGCAAGGAATTTGGACTTGAGGTTATTGAAGATCTATTTCTCAGAGAATTCTTGTACATTGCTGATGAACTCTTTTTTACAGGAAGCGCAGCAGAAGTTACTCCAATCAAAAGTGTTGATACTATCAAGATTGGAAAAGGAAAAAGAGGACCCATAACAAAGAAAATACAAAAACGATACCTCAACTATGCAAACGCAGAAAAAGAAGATATATATAACTGGCTAACGTATGTATAATTGGAACCCCTGACTGCTGTAGTCAACTTTTTGCACCAAGGAACCTCTCTCTTGCAGTCAAATCCAAATAACGCAACAATCAGTAGATGAAATTCCCAAGAAAAAAAGTAATTCTTGAAAACGCAAAGCTTGATTTTGTAAATATTGACAATGTGCTGGGCGCCAGCAAGAAAGAAAGGGCAAGCAAGATTTCTGGATATGTTATGCTGAAATATCCTAACAGCTATGATATTATTCTGCTCAGAGAAGGAGAAGCAATCAATGCAGGAAGATTCACCAGAAAAGGCAGAGAGATTCTTCCCATTGAAGATGTGGTGAAAAAGGCAAAGTCCTCTTCAAGTGGGCTCATCAGTGTCTATGAAACCGATACTGAAGTTATCAGAATGCTTCTCACAACATTGAGGGAAAAACCGATATTCAAGAACAAAGATGTTTCAGAAGTTGACATTGTAAAACTCATAAAGAAGCTGATTGAACTTAAGTACTCTGGATTTTTTGAAATCAAGAAAGGAATTAACTTCTCTTTCGTTAGTTTTGAAAATGGATACGCAAAGAAAGGTTTTTTCTCCGATAAATTGGGCATTCCGTTATCCAATGAAGAATTTCTGAAGACACTCCTCAAGGCTTCCGAAAAGGAAGGGGTCAAGTTATCAGCTTTCAAGCTTGTCGTTTCTGGGAACGAACAGGCACCACCATCTGCGATTACACTTTTTATCAATGTGGCAACTGACCTTTCAAAAAGAATAGCGTCAATTGTCGGAGAATCACTGGCAAAAAGAACTATATCCATGGCATTTGATAAAACGCGGGAACTTCATGAGTGGCTGTCGGGTTTTAAGGTAAAGGGACTTGCTCTTGAAGGAACGGCTGCTGTTTCATCGAGTGACTTAACTGATGGCTTCGCATACCTGATTAAGGACTTGATAGAGTTTTACAAGCCCATTCTTGGAGCGCGTATTGAAGATATCGTCAGGGATACACTGAAAGATTACCGTTTTGCGCTCAAAAACATGGGATTCTACAAAATCCATGGAATGGAAAAATATGAACAATGATGAAGATGGAATCCTTTTTCTCGTAAGCACCCCCATTGGAAATTTAGATGATATGACAAAAAGAGCTGTTGACACGCTAAAAAACAGTGACATCATTGCATGTGAAGATACAAGAAGGACATCGAGGCTTTTAAAAAGATACGGTATCGACAAACCGCTTGAATCATACCACGACCACAATAAGGAGAAGAAAACCCCGTATTTACTTAAGCTCCTCGGTAAGGGGAAAATGATTTCACTTGTATCGGATTCCGGCACGCCCTGCATCTCTGATCCTGGTTTTTATCTTGTAAAGAACACTATTGAAAAAGGTTTCAGGCTCCTTCCTCTTCCTGGAGCAAGCGCTCTGCTATCAGCACTCATTGTATCTGGTTTAGCAACAGATCGTTTTGTCTTTGAAGGTTTTCTTCCAAAAAAGAAAGGCAGGAGAGGAAAGCGGCTCGAGCAGTTGAAAGAAGAAGAAAGAACGATCATCCTTTTTGAATCTCCATTTCGATTGCTCTCTCTGCTAACGGGACTCCATGAGATCTTTGGAGAGAGAAAGGTTTCAATATCAAGGGAATTGACAAAAATGTATGAAGAAACAATACGGGGTACACTATCTGAACTCATCATCCATTTTAGCAATAAGAAACCAAAAGGTGAATTTGTTATTGTCGTGGAAGGAGCAAAGCGATGAAGTATAGTGTTCTTAAAGAGAAGGCGCGTAGAGTGCTCCTCCCTCTTGTAAACCTGTTTGCAAAATTAAATATCAATCCACTGGTCCTAACCATTACCGGTTTTCTTCTCAATTGTTTTGTTGCATATCTATTTGCATTTGGTTATTTCAGATGGGCTGGATTTGCTCTCATTTTCGCCTCAATATTTGACGCCATAGATGGAGCCGTTGCAAGAAAGAACGATACGGTAACAGATTTTGGTGCCTTTTTTGATTCTACAATAGATCGATACTCTGAGTTTGCAGTTTTTCTGGGAATACTCATCCATTACATGAAGACAGCAAATCCCTTTTTCATCTTCATAACACTTTTTGCCCTCTTTGGCTCAACTATGGTGAGCTACACGCGGGCACGTGCAGAGGGGCTTGCCATTCAATGTACCGCTGGTCTTTTTGATAGAGCAGCCCGGGTGACAACTATCGTTATTGGAGCATTACTGGGAAAATTTATCTTTGGCTACTTCCTGCTTCTGCTTGCCTTCTTCACGCACGTAACCAGTATCCAGAGAATTATCCATGTGAGAAAAACATTAAGAAATTCTGAAAAGGAGAAATAATGCATAAGGTACGAGTTGGTATCATCGGTGTTGGCAACTGCGCTTCCTCATTTATCCAGGGAGTAGAATTTTACAAGAATGCAAAAGAATCAGAACGAATTCCGGGACTTATGCATGTCAATCTTGGTGGATATCACATAAAAGATATCGAATTTGTTGCCGCATTTGATATTGACAAAAGAAAAGTGGGGAAAGACATCTCTAAAGCTATAACAACATACCCGAATTGCACATGTACATTTGCCTCTGTTCCCAAAAAAAATATAAAAGTTTTGAGAGGTATGACGCATGATGGATTAGGAAAATACCTTTCGGAAATAATTGAAAAAGCTCCTGGCTCTACCGTTGATATTGTGAGGGTACTCAAGGATTCAAAATGTGATGTTGTTGTAAACTACCTGCCTGTTGGCAGCGAGGAAGCAACAAAGTGGTATGTTGAACAGATACTTAAAGCCCGTTGCGCCATGGTAAATGCAATCCCCGTTTTTATTGCAAGCGCAAAATACTGGCACAGACGATTCAAAAAAGCTGGTGTGCCCATTATTGGCGATGACATCAAATCACAGGTAGGTGCAACCATCGTACACAGGGTACTCACGAATCTTTTTAATGACAGGGGTGTAAAACTCGAACGGACATCTCAGTTGAACGTTGGCGGAAACACTGACTTTCTCAATATGCTTGAGCGTGAAAGACTTGAATCAAAGAAAATATCAAAAACGCAATCGGTCGAATCACAGCTTCCATACAACATTGGTGAAGGAAATATTCATATTGGTCCATCCGACTACATCAAATGGCTCACAGACAGAAAATGGGCGTACATCAGACTTGAAGGAACCACGTTCGGAAATGTCCCTCTGAATATAGAATTGAAACTCGAGGTCTGGGACTCACCTAATTCTGCGGGAGTTATTATTGACGCTGTACGTTGTGCAAAGCTGGCACTGGATAACAAATTAAGCGGCTCCCTGACAGCACCATCAAGTTACTTCATGAAATCCCCCCCTATACAATATACTGACCAGATATGCAGGGATAAGACGGAGCGATTCATCAAGAAATATTCAATTAAGAGAAAAAAAACAACAATCAAAAGAAAAAAGAAAAGGAATTAGATGAAAAAGGGCTTCTTCATCAGTTTCGAAGGATGTGAGGGATCAGGCAAAACAACGCAGGCTAAACGACTCAATGCTTTTTTTGAAAAAATAAACATCGATTGCGACTTTACCCATGAACCGGGCGGAACACCAATTTCTGAAGAGATACGGAAAATCCTCCTGCATCACAACAATGTGAGGATGTTCCCATTAACTGAGTTATTCCTTTACCTTGCAAGTCGAGCACAACACACCGAAGAACGTATCGTCCCAATATTACAAAAGGGATTTGTGGTGATTACAGATAGGTACACTGATTCATCTCTTGCATACCAGGGTGCAGCAAGAAACCTTTCGCTTGAGATGGTTAAAATACTCAACATAATAGCTACGGGAGGAATTCTCCCAGATATAACATTCCTCATCGATATCGACCCGCAAGAGGGATTGAAACGGCTCAACGGAAAGGACAGGATTGAAAACGAAGCAGTAGCATTCCACAAGAAAGTCAGAAATGCATACCTTGAAATAGCAGAAAGAGAGAAAAAAAGAATTATGGTTATTAACGGCGAACGTTCAGAAGATGAAATTTTTGCAGATATTCTGCAGATAACAAAGAAACATGCAAGATTTGGTGAACTCAATGATGGAAGATAAAGCAAGAGAGGAAACATCAGAGAGCCAACAATGTTCCGGCACAAAGGAGGTCAGAATGCGTAAGAGTCAATTCATCGCCATCTTCGTTTCTATTATTATCATCAGTCTCTTCTTTGGTGGTGTCATAGGAACATATCTCGGAGCTCAATCAAAGGATTCCGAAGGGATTACTTATAAAATCAGACTTTTCATGAAAATAATCACATCGGTTGAGAAGAACTACTTTCAGAAAATTGAAGTGGAAGACTTGCTCGATTATGCCATCAGAGGAATGCTTCGCGCTCTGGATCCCCACACAGTCTATCTGGATAGCGATGAATACAAGGACCTGCTTGTTGGAACGAAAGGAAAATTTGGCGGGCTTGGAATCCAGATTGGAATAAGGGAAGAAGTTCTCACCATAATCACGCCCATTGAGGGAACCCCCGCTTACAAAGCAGGGCTTCTCTCCGGGGATATGATTGTTGAAATCGAAGATGTCTCCACTGAAGGCATTACCTTACAGCAAGCGGTGAAAAAACTACGAGGGAAACCAGGAACAGAAGTTACCATTGGGATACAACGTGAAGGTATTGAGGATGTGATTCACTTCACCATTACAAGGGATATTATATCGGTAAAAGCAGTCCCGTACTATGGTATGATAAACAAGGAAATAGGTTACATCAGACTTTCAACATTCTCCGAATCCAGTCCTGAAGAATTTGAGAATGCAGTCAAATCCCTCACACAAAAGGGTACAACCAAATTTATCATTGATCTCAGAAATAACTCCGGGGGGTTATTGAAAGCAGTAGTAGAGATTGCTGACAATTTCCTTGACAAAGGTGAGCTCATCACCAAGACAAAAGGGAGAAAGATCGGAGCAACGAGGGAATACTATGCAAAACACCATCACCAGTACGGAGAACCGCTTCTCATTATGCTTGTTAATGGCGGCAGTGCAAGCGCATCAGAAATTTTTGCTAGCGCAATTCAGGATTGGGACAGAGGTCTGGTACTCGGTACAAAAACTTTTGGAAAGGGTTCTGTCCAGCAGGTGATGCCCCTTGACCATGAAAATGCGCTCAAGGTTACCACAGCACTCTACTATTCGCCATCGGGAAGGTCAATTGACACAGAGATACAAAACAATAGATACCGGCGATACATTGGCAGAGAACCTGATGAATCAGCTGAGCAGGATACAACAGTATACTACACAAGGCGATTGAAAAGGGAAGTCCATGGTAATGGGGCAATAACCCCTGATGTCATCGTTGAAACTCCGAAAATAACGGCAATAGAGACGAAGATCTACCAGAAAGGGCTTTTCCTGACCTTTGCAGTTGATTATACCGCAAAACACACGGTGAAGAAAGGCTTCTCCGTGGATGGAAATATGCTTGATAATTTCAAAAGCTATCTTGAGAAAAAAGACATCGAATTCACTGACTCAGAATTCAAGAGCGCAGTCGACGGAATATCATATGGTCTTAAAAGAAACATCTCCATGAAATTATGGGGAACAGAAACCAGTTACGAAGCGGTACTGCTTGATGACATCCAGGTTGCAGAAGCCCTCAAACTTCTATCAAATGCAAAAAAGACGGATGACCTTTTTCTTCTCGATGAGTAGCGAAGATCTATAAGATGTTTATGGTTCAGTTATTTCATTACATTTTATCTTCTTCGTCCCATCAGGAAGAGCTTTATCAGAGCCAATCCGGCAATAAAACCGCATCAACATTCATCATTGCTTCATATGGTATGCAACCAAAGCTCTTCACAAAGGTGATAAGCTGTTCTCCCTGAAGAAACTCAATGACAAGAATAATGCGATTGATAACAATAAGCGCAATGGTAAAGAAGGGAAATATTTTTGTTGGATTTTCGTCTTTGAGCGGAATCATTACCGCCTCTTAGCACAGGAGGAAACAGTTGTCAAGAGAAAAACAAATAGTGACAAGGTAAGCAATGATACAGAAAAATGAAAATGCCAGGAGAGTCTATGAATTGCTCCAAAGACAAAATATCATTATCGGAGTTGAGAATGCTTCAAAAAACGAAATAATCGAGCACCTTATGCACCATCTTCTACAGGACGACGTTGACACTTCGATAAGGAACGCCATTCTCAAAGCAATCTTGAAACGAGAATCGATGGAGAGCACCGGTATTGGAAACGGCATTGCAATTGCTCATGCTAAGCTTGAGCAAATCGAAAACTTCCAGATTGTCCTTGGTTTGTCGCATGGCGGGATCGATTTTGATGCAATAGATAACAAACCTGTCCATATCATTTTCCTTGTCCTCTGTTCTGAGAAGCAAAAAATCCTCTACATACGCATTCTCGCGAGGCTTGCAAGATTGCTACACAACAATAACTTTAGAAACGGTTTACTGAATCAGAAATCACCCAATGATGTTATTAACTTTATCAAGCAGTATGAATCTTTTTAGGCAAAGAGACGGGAGGCATAATGCTCATATGGCCAATTGTTTTGTGTTTTTTCATCGTACTCTCCATTGTTCAGCACCTTGGAGGAATTACCTTTTCTCAATTTCTCGTAGATCCATGGGATAAGATAATCCTCGATCTTACCCTCCTTTTCATCGTTCTCGGGATCCTTTACAGGATGGCATTTCAGGCAAGAAAAGGCGAGAAGGAAAAACTGTACAAAAAAGTTGCTGAGCTTGAGGAAGAAATTAGAAAGATCAAAGGTAACCATGAAACTGCTGAATCCCAGGAGGAAAGTTAGCGCTCTCATGCACGGAGCCTGGGAGTTTCAATACAAACGGCAATTTGAATGGCTCAAAGAAACACGCCAATTCCTCTACAGAAAAATTGCACTTACACAACAAAAGACGGTTCTCGAACCTGGATGCTCCACAGCCCTCATAACCGAAGAAATATCAAAGAGAATCCCTGGCATCGCTGTCGGTCTTGACAGAGATTTGCATGCCCTACTCGCTGCCAGAAAGCGAGCACATAGCCTTCTGCTCGTCTGTGGTGATGTGTACACATTACCATTTAAGGAAGAAACATTCGATGCAGTAATTTTTCAGTTTTTTCTCCTCTGGCTTTCTGACCCCATTGCAGCGTTGCAGGAAATAAAGAGAATAGTCTGTTCACCTGGTTCAATAACTACCATTGCAGAACCAGATTATGGAGGAAGGATTGATTTCCCTCAAGGCATCAACTACGGTGTATCCATTGCAGAAAAATTGCAAGAAGAGGGCGCAGATCCATTCGTGGGAAGAAAATTGGAGTACCTGTTTAGAAGAGTATCACTCAATCATATTTTGTGGAATCATTCATCTATTCCTTTTGGCATAGAACTTGTCAAGCAGAACACGAATCATGAATGGAAATTCATTGAGCATCTCTGGAAATCCAGAATTCCAGGAAAACTCAAGAAAATGAGAAACAGGGAGGAGCAATTCATCAACGAGGGCAAACGGTCATATTTTATGCCCGTGTTCTACTGTTCAGGATTGAAGCAGTGAACCCATTGGCTCGTTACAATAAAAAGTAGTTGACAAATTGTTTGTTTCTCTATAT
>CBDUQV010000085.1:0-7897 GCA_965369615.1 uncultured bacterium
CTTCCTTCGCTGACGAATCCATTGACGTCAAGGGCAATTCCCTCGGTGAATCCGTAGGTGAGCGCTTCCATTTTAATGAGTTGGGAATTCATGTAATTTGCACCCGCTTTTGCCATGGCAGGGAATGTATTTGGTGCCATTCTATTCCATGATGAAACCATTACATCAACGCCTTTCTCAAGTGCTTTAGGGCCAAGATACTTACCCCATTCCCATGTTGCGAGAGTGATGTTTACGGGACAGGGGAATGGATTAACCCCCAGCTGACTGTATCCTCTGTAAACAACCGGTCTTATGTAACATGCTTTATGCCTGTTCTTTTTTATGAGTTTGAGAATTGCCTGAATGATTTCCTTCTGGCTAAATGGTATACGCATTCTGTAGATTTTTGCAGAGTTGAAGAGCCTTTCGATGTGCTCCTGCAACCTGAATACAGCGGTTCCTTTCTTAGTATTGTATGCTCGAATTCCTTCGAAAACACTGGAACCGTAATGAATGACATGTGAGAGCACATGAATTTTTGCATTGTCCCATTTTACGTATTTTCCATCCATCCATATGTACCGAGCCTTTTTCAAAGGCATGCATCCTCCTTTTCTTGCTTCATGTACGACGCACAGAGTGCGCGCATTGTATTACAAAATAATATAATAACATAAACCAAACAAGGTGTCAAGCAAAAAGTAACTAATTGCGCTGTGTATGTTTATGTATAATTTATTGATTTTTCACCATATTTTGCGGCAGAGCTCTTTTATCGTTTGCCTACAATAACAACCTGGTTTTTTTAAGGGAGCGCTTTTGTTTTTAAGTTTATAAATCGGAAAATGTATCTTTTTTTAAGAAGAAGGAGCGAAAGGATGGTGATTTTTTATTTGACACCCCATTGCTTTTATTCTATAGTGATGTCATGAAAAGTGAATACACCGAAAGGCTGCGAAAAATTCCCTCACTGGACAGGATTCTTACAAAAAAGGAGATACAACCTCTTTGCAAAGAATATCCAAGAAAATTTGTAAAAGTGTGCTGCAATACCTTGTTGAAGAAGCTGAGAATGGATATTCGCACGAGAAAAAGGAAAGTGTTTGTGCTGAAAGAGTTTATTGATGATTTGCGAAATACACTATCTGAAGAGCGCACGAGCATGAAGAAGATTATCAATGCAACGGGCATAATCCTCAACACAAACCTTGGACGGGCGCCATTACCGGAACAACTGGTGAACTTCATACAACCCGTTCTGGTAGGTTACTCAAATCTTGAGTACAATCTTATGCAAGGGGTCAGGGGGAAACGCCACGATCACCTCACCGGTCTTCTGAAGGACTTGACCGGGGCAGAGGATGCGCTTGTTGTGAACAACAATGCAGGAGCAGTGCTTCTCTGTTTGGATGAATATGCACAGAGGAAAGAGGTAATTGTATCGAGGGGACAGCTTGTTGAAATAGGGGGTTCTTATAGACTCCCTGATATTCTCAAAGCGAGCGGTGTTAAACTTGTTGAGGTTGGAACGACGAACCGCACATACATCGAGGATTTCAAAAATGCAATTACTTCCAAAACAAGGATGTTGCTGTTGAGTCACCGAAGCAATTTCAGGATGGTGGGTTTTACGAAAGATCCAGAAGTAAAAGAGGTTGTGCTGCTTGGAAAAGCAAAAGGCATTGTGACGATGATGGACCTTGGAAGCGGACTGCTCATCAGTATGGAAGGCGCGGGTCTTAAGCATGAACCAACGGTGCAGGAAATGGTAAAGACGGAGCTTGATATTGTGTCATTCAGTGGTGATAAATTGCTTGGAGGACCACAAGCAGGGATTATCCTTGGACGGAAGAGCCTTGTGAACGCATTGAGGAAAAATCCGCTATCCCGTGCTCTCCGGGTTGATAAATTCACCATTTCAGCGCTTGAATACATCCTTCGTATCTACCTGTTTGCTGATAACCCGGTTAAGGAAATACCCGGTCTTGCTATGGCTTTTTTAAAAACATCCGCAATCAAGAAACGGGCACATTCGCTGAAGCGAAGTCTGCAGGAAGCTGTAAAAGCAAAGGTGCAGGTAACAGTGGCGAAGGGATTTTCTGAAGTGGGTGGTGGTACTATGCCTGCCGAGGTATTGCCCACGCATTTGGTCATGATTGTTGTCAAAGGAATGAAGACAAAAAAACTCCTTGAGCTTTTGAGGAGTAATATCCCCCCCATTATTGCAAGGATTGAACATGATCGTGTTGTTATGGATCCAAGAACGATATTTCCTCAAGAAATTAATGAGATACAAAAAGCAATAGCACGTATCTGTGGATATATGTAATTCATAGAGAGTATGCAATCACCGGCAACGGAGCACCTAAAACAATGGTAACGATTCTGTCGTAAATCAATAGGATAGTAATGGGCAAAATTATAGGAACTGCAGGTCATGTTGATCATGGAAAGACGGAACTGATAAAGGCATTGACAGGTATAGACACGGACCGGTTAATCGAAGAGAAGGAGCGTGGACTTACCATTGATCTTGGATTTGCTTACATTGACCTTGAAAAATCTGGCAGAGTAGGAATTATTGATGTACCCGGACATGAACGATTCATGAAGAATATGCTTGCAGGCGTGGGTGGCATGGACATAGTAATTCTCGTCGTTGCTGGAAATGAAAGTGTGATGCCGCAGACCAAAGAACATTTCGAAATTATGAGATTGCTTGATGTGAAAGACATTGTTGTTGGTATAAGCAAGATTGACATCGTGGATGAAGAGACCCGTTTACTCGTTAAAGAAGAAATTAAAGACCTTCTTGAACATTCACGGTACGAGGGAGCGCCGGTAGTAGAATTTTCATCGATAACAGGCGAGGGAATTGATAGGATGAAGCAGGTTCTCGATGAAAGAGTGGCTGCCATTGAGGAGAGGTATTCAGATAATCAATTTACGAGACTTTCCATAGATAGATGTTTCTACCTGAAAGGGATTGGTTCGGTTATAACGGGCACATTGCTTTCTGGTTCTATAACAGAAGGGGATGAAATCATCATTCTTCCTCCCGGGCACCGGACAAAAGCACGACAGATCCAGGAACACAATATAAAAAGAGAACGGGTTCGAGCAGGGGAGCGTGTTGCAATAAATCTTCCTGGCATTGAAAAGCACAGTGTTGAAAGAGGGTTTGTTATTACAAAGGAAAGAGAATTCAAGCCAACTACCAGAGTCCTTATCTCTGTGGAGCAAGCCGGAGCAATGAATATTATTAAAGATATGACCCGTGTAAAGGTATACCTGGGAAGTGGGGAATACCTGGGAAGACTCGAACTCATTGGAAAGAGGAAAATATCTTCCGGTGAGGCATTCCTTTCATACCTTGTGCTGGAAAAAAATATTGTTGCCGTCAGGAAAGATAGGTTTATTTTGAGATTTTATTCGCCCATGAAGCTTCTTGGGGGTGGCGTTGTGCTCGATGCTTTTCCGAGAATTAAGAGGAGATTTTCAAAGGAAACAGTGCATGAAGCCGAAGAACTGATTCATGCTTCTGATGAAGATGCCCTGCTTTTTTTCTTGCATGGTGGTCACCAATCCAAAGAGGTCTTGCGTGAGCGCTTGCAAATGCCTATCCCTGAGTTCGAAACACTATGCAAGATACTTCTGAATGATAAGAAAATTGTTGCTCTCTCTGGTGAGCTTTTTTCATCTGAAAACCTTATCATGGTAAAAAAGGATATTATTGCACACGTTGATGCGTTTCACAAAAAGAACCCACTAAAGAAGGGAATTGATAAAGAAGCTCTCAAGAATGCGCTGGGCCTGGAACGAAACACGCTTGATGCTGTTCTTGCGATAATTGAAGAAGTAAATGTAGATATGAACTATGTGAAGCGATCTGGTTTCATGCCACAGTTTGACCAGAAAACAGTAAGAAGGAGAGAGCAGATTCTGGAAGCCTTGAGGCGGAACCTTTTCTGCCCTGAAAAACTAGAAGATGATGACCTTATACGGAACCTTACCAGGGAGGGTGAGATCGTAAAGATAAAGGGAAATTTGTACTTCCATAGAGAAGCCATTCAGAAAGCGAAAATGCTGATTCAGAGCGCTATAAAGAAAAAAGGTTCCATGAGTGCTGGTGAATTGAAGGATCTGTTGAAGACGACGAGGAAGTTTGCAATCCCACTTCTCGAATACCTCGATAGCATTAAGTTTACAATACGGAAAGGGGATGTGAGGGAACTGGCATAATATTTTCCAATAAAGAAAGTATATGGTTTGTTACATATCCTTGATTTGTTTACTACCGTGAATTAAAGACTTAAATCGTATAAATTAAAGTGAAAAATAACATTCCTGGGGCAATCAGGATCAGTAATGCTTTATCAGGATGGTAACTATCGAATCCTGAATGGCTCTTATAGGTGAAAGGGGCGCTGCGAAATCTTTCATCATAATAGAGAAGGTGAGAATTCTGCCAGACCGGGTTTTGCAGAATCCCGAAAGCGTGGATACATTACTCATGCTTCCTGTTTTTGCACGAACCCTTCCTCGCATTGCATTATCTTTCATTCTGTTTTTCAACGTGCCGTCAATGCCGCTGACCGGGAGCAAAGTGAGCAATTCAGGACCATACGCGAATGAGTAATACAGATGGTAGAGCATTGTTGTAATTTGATGTGGTGTAATGAGGTTATATCGAGAGAGTCCTGAGCCATCGGTTTGCTGCAGAGCACCTTCCACAATCCTGTTCTGTTTTAAAGTCATTGCAATTGCCTTGATTCCTTTTTCAGCAGTTCCCGGAATACCTTCTGATTCCGCTCCAATTGTTTTGAGTGTTTGTTCAGCGATGAAATTTGAGCTATTTTTATCCAGGTCGTAGAGTATTTTGAGAAGCGGTGCTGAGTAATGTACCAGAAGCGTATCAAAAGAACTATCTACCTGAGCTTGCTTGACCTGTCCGTTTAGCTTTATTGCTGCTGCTTCCAGTTTCTCCTTAAAGAGAGTAGATGCATACAGAGATGGTTTTTGCACCGCACGGGTAAAGCGCTTTACGGGAGCATTAGCTGGCAAAGATCCGGAAACAATAACAATATGCTTTTCTTCTTCGAATATGAGTTTAATGAAAAAATCACCGGTATTCCCTGTGATACCATTGTTTCTGATTGTAATAGATGATGTGTGTGGCTGGATCCCGATGCTGAGCGCATCACCTTGCTTATCACCAGGTCTTACAGAAATGATGCATGTGTTGCGGTTTACTGAAAGCGCATTGATCGGAGCACTGAAACCATATTGAAGATCATCCCACATCCATCCTTTTCCGTACGGAATAGTGTCGAAGTACGTATCGTCAAAGAGAATATTTCCGGAAATATGCGTGATTCCTTCTGCTCGTATCCGGTATGCAATCTCTGAAAGCATTTCTGTTGTCAATGAAGGATCTCCCTTTCCTGCAATGAGAATGTCACCATGAAGTGTATCACCAGATAAAGAGCCGTTTGTGAGGATAAGTGTTTTAAATCTGAATTCGGGTTTAAGGATGAAGAGTGCACCTGCAGTGGTAAGCAGTTTCATATTTGATGCTGGAGGAAAGTATTTTGCACTATTCTTTTCGTACAGAACTTCACCTGCTGAAACTGACACTATTCTTAAGCCAACCGTTGCTTTTTGCAAAAGGGTGTCGGAAAGAATTTCATCGATCCGATGGGACAGAGCAGAAGTATGATATGATTGAAGGGAATGATGCGGAGCGCAGCTTGATACTATTAGGATAAAGGATAAAGAAAAAAAGATAATAAAATGTTCAATTGGTTTGATTAGTTTCATTGCTCATTCTTTCTTTCCGAGTAATATCTTTTGTGCTTCGAATGGTGTGAGTTTTCCTTTAATTACTTCCTTGACACAATTGTCAAGGAGTAATCTCTTCTCACTGTTTTTCCAGAAAATATTTGTAACCTCTGTTTCAACAAGCCTTTTAATTTCCTTTCGAACCCAGGTTTCTTTCTGGCTATCAAATTTTCCTCTTTGCTCGAGTTCCCGACAGGTTGCGGTTATTGTATCAACAAGTTCATTGACACCCTCAACACTGGTTGCTATTGTTTTGATAACCTTTGGTTCCTGGCCTGTTTTTTCCTGCTTTAGTTCCATGGAATATCGAATAAGATTAACAAGATTGTCAGCTCCATCTCTATCACCCTTGTTGACAACAAAGACATCTCCAATTTCCATGAGACCTGCCTTAAGCGTCTGTATCCCATCTCCAGATTCTGGCGCGAGTATAACAACGGTGATATGGGATGCATCCATAATATCAATTTCAATCTGCCCGACGCCAACCGTTTCAATGAAAATGTAGTCAAAACCGAAAGCATCAATGAGGTCACAGACGGATTTTGTTTTATGCGCAATTCCTCCGAGGCTTCCCCTGGATGCCATGCTCCTGATGAACACTCCCTCATCAAGATATACCTTTGTCATTCTTATTCTATCACCAAGGATTGCGCCACCTGTAAAAGGGCTTGTTGGATCAACGGTAACAGCGGCAACAGTTTTCTCATTTTTTCTGAGTTGCATGATGACTTTTTCAAGCAGGGTGCTCTTGCCTACGCCAGGGGGGCCGGTAAAACCAATCCTGCAGCAATTTTTCATTTTCGGGTAGATGGCATGTATTACTTCATCCGCCTGTGGACTATCGTTTTCAATAATGGTGATAAGTTTGGCAAGGCCAACCTTATTCCCGGAAAAGAATTTTTCCAGTAAAACCTTTACCATTCAATGCCTTTCCTTCCCAGTATACCCTTTTGATAGGGATGTTTGATTTCTTCAATCTTGCTTACCAGGTCAGCGATCTCGATAATTTGCTTTGGCGCATTCCTTCCTGTAATAATGATTTCAACACCTTCCGGCCTATCCTTCAGAAATGTCAGCACATCCTCGAGTTTTATAAGACCATAATCAATTGCCACGTTGAGTTCATCGAGTATTACCATATCATATGCCTTGCTTTGTATTGCGGATTTGGCAAATTCGAAGCCTTCTCGGGCAAGTCGCAAATCTTCGGCGGATGGTTCACCTCTCTTGACAAAAGTGGGGAGTCCGAATTGTCGCAATTCAAAATTTGGTAACTTTGGAGCAATGTTGAATTCACCATACCGTATATCACCTTTCATGAACTGGACAACAAGGACCTTGAAGTCGTGTCCGCATGCCCTCAGGGCTTCACCGAGAGCTGCTGTTGTCTTACCTTTCCCGTCTCCGGTGAAAACCTGAATAAGGCCTAAGTCATTCGATTGGGAATTCATGCGTATTTCGTTTTGATCGCTTAAAACGTTTCCAACGATTGAAATGCAATTAAGGGGTCTTTTGCCAACATATGCTCAGGAGAACGTTTTATTGAGAGATTGATCCATATCCTCGATAATATCTTCTGCATTCTCAATGCCTATCGATACCCTGATGAGTCCTTCAGGGATACCTGCTTCATCCAATTCTTCAGCAGAATACGTGGAATGGGTCATTGAGGCAGGGTGCTCAATAAGGGTGTTAACAGAGCCAAGACTGACAGCGATACATAAAAGGTTGAGATTGTCGAGAAATGTTTTTCCTTTTTCTTTGCCTCCCTTGATATTAAATGCAAGGACACCGGAACCGCCTGACATCTGTTTTTTTGCGAGCGCAAACTGTGGGTTTGATTCAAGGTATGGATAAAAGACATTTTCAATCCGCGGGTGTTCCTCGAGGTACTGAGCAATTTTCATTGCGTTACGATTGTGTCTGTCCATCCGGACAGCGAGTGTCTTCAAACCACGAAGGAAGAGAAATGCGTTGAAAGGAGACATTACCCCGCCCAGATCCACCAGAGTGTCATTTTTAATTTTTGTCATAAGCTCCTCGGTGGAAATGACGATTCCTCCAATTGCAT
>CBDUQV010000086.1:0-7770 GCA_965369615.1 uncultured bacterium
TGTTCGTTAGTCTTCTGCAGGGAAATCCACCCTATCAGATTCAGCAGTCACTTATCGGTATTGGTTCAGGAGGTTTTTTTGGTCTGGGATTGGGAGCCGGGAAAGAAAAACTGCTTTTTTTGCCAATGTCATATTCTGACTTTATTTTTGCCATTATTGCAGAGGAATTGGGTTTTTTGAGAGCAAGCTTTATTCTTGGCTTATTCCTTTTACTGTTTGTTCTTGGTATTAAAATTTCAAGGAATGCAAAAGATGATTTTGGTCGTTTACTTGCGTTTGGACTGACGGTTAATATCTTTGTTAATGTACTCCTCCACATTGGAATTGTCCTTGGTGTTTTGCCGACGTCCGGTTTACCCCTGCCACTGGTGAGCTTTGGGGGTAGTTCTCTTCTGGGTAATTTTATCGCAGTTGGCATTCTACTCAATATTTCTTTGAATAGCAGAAAGGAATCTCATGAAAGTTATTATAGCAGCGGGCGGAACCGGGGGACATCTTTTCCCTGGAATCGCCATCGCTCGTGAGATGAGAAAAATTAACAGAAAAATGCAATTGGATTTTATTGTTACGAAGAAAAAATCAGAATCAAGAACGGTTTTGAAGGAAGGTTTTTCCTGTTATTCACTTCCCGTAAAGGGTTTTCTCGGTAAGAGCTATTTTGAGAAGATGATAGTTTTTCCTTTATTTCTTGTCGCAAGCATCCTGCTTTTTCTTTTTATTTACTTAAGAAGGAAGCCACGCGCTATTGTGGGAACAGGCGGGTATGCTTCGTTTGTACCGCTGTTTGTTGGTGTATTATTCAATACGCCAACCCTTATCAGCGAACAGGATCTCTACCCGGGACTTACAACGAGGTTGCTTTCTCGATACGTTTCAGAGGTTCATCTTGCCCACGGGAAGGCGGAATTGTTTATAAAAGCAAGGCGGCTGTTTGTAACAGGTAATCCACTCAGGGACTCCATCAGAGAGGGGACAAAGGAAGAGGCGTTAGCGTACTATGGTTTTGATAAGAAAAAGATGACGGTTTTTATCATTGGTGGAAGCCATGGTGCCCGTTCGATAAACAAGGTTTTTGTGGATGTTTTTTTACACCACCCTTTCCCGGTAACGCAATTCATTTTTCAGACCGGAGAAACTGATTATAAATGGGTAAAGGATGCGCTGAAGGATACCAGGGCAACGGTCAGGATTTTACCCTTCATTGAGCGGATGAATCTGGCATATGCAGCAGCAGATCTTATGTTTTCAAGAGCTGGTGCGCTCACCATTGCCGAGTTGATAGCCCGGGGAATTGCATCGGTTCTCATTCCGTTTCCATTTGCTGCAGGTGGACATCAGGAGGAAAATGCCCGTTATTTAGAGACGATGGGCGCTTCGGTTATGCTCCTGGACAGAGCATTAAGCGAGGAGCGTATTGTGCAGATAATGCACTCCCTGCTCGGTGATGAAAAACGTTTACAGATGATGCGAGCGAAAGCACGTTCATTGTATAATCCGGATGCTGCGAAGAAGATAGCAATGAGGGTTATTGCTCTTTCAGGAGGCAGGAGAGATGTTTCGTAATATCAAGAAGATACATTTTGTTGGCATTGGTGGTATTGGCATGAGTGGTATTGCCGAGGTTCTTCTTAATCTTGGATTTGAAGTAACGGGTTCCGATATTGCAACATCGGAAATCACCAGGAGACTGAAAGAGTTAGGAGCGAAGATTATGAAAGAACATAGGGCGCTCAATGTACTTAATTCTGATGTTGTGGTATATTCGTCTGCTGTAAAGAGGGATAATGTGGAACTGGTAAGAGCTCATGAGTTGAAAATACCGGTAATTCCAAGGGCTGAAATGCTTGCGGAATTAATGCGAATAAAGAAATCCATTGCAGTTGCTGGAACACATGGAAAAACCACCGTAACCTCTTTGATTGGCTCGATTTTATCAAATGCATCTTTTGACCCGACGATTGTTGTTGGTGGAAAACTTCGGAGCCTGAACACCAATGCGAAACTCGGGAAGGGAGAGTACCTTGTCTGTGAAGCAGATGAAAGTGATAAATCATTCTTGAAACTCCTCCCTACGTTTGCGATAATCACAACCATTGATGAGGAGCATCTTGATAACTATAAGGACATTGAGGAAATCAAGAATACATTTTTAGCGTTTTCACAGAAGGTACCGTTTTATGGATGCGTTATTCTCTGTCTCGATGAGCAAAATGTCCAGTCCATACTTCCCGATATTAAGCGAAGAACCATAACATACGGATTTTCCAGGCAGGCTGATATATCAGCAGTTGACATAGAGATTGATAATTTCCATTCTCATTTTACGGTTGTAAGTGGAAAAGAAAGTATTGCAAGGATTGATCTCAATATTCCTGGAAGGCATAATATTCAGAATGCGCTGGCTGCTATTGCAATGTGTCTTGAGCTTGATGTTGATCCTGAGAAAATAAAAGAGAGTCTTTCCGAGTTTCATGGTGTTAGAAGACGATTTGAGATTAAGGGAAAAATAAACGGTATCTGGGTTGTGGACGATTATGCACATCATCCCCGGGAAATTGAGGTTACTCTAGAATCTGCAAGAGGTGGTTGGGGAGGAAGAATTATTAGCATTTTTCAACCCCATCTATTCTCCCGAACATTAAAACTGAAAGACCGGTTTGGAACATCGTTTAACGAGGCAGATAAAGTTATTATAACAGATGTATATCCATCACGTGAATCTCCCATTCCTGGAGTATCGGGGAAATTAATTTATGAAGCAATCAGAGACCACGGACATCGAAGTGTTACCTACATCAAAGATAAGGAGAACATTGTTTCCTATCTCATGAAGGAGACGAGGAAGGGGGATCTGGTGATTACGATTGGTGCAGGTGATATATACAAAATAGGCGAAAAGTTTATAAGGAAAAAGGGAGGAAAGGTACTGAAAGATGCGTATCTATGAGGAAATAGCGAAGAACATGAAGGGCACTCTTTTAAAAGATGCACCCATAAGAGCATACACATACATGAAAATCGGAGGTCCTGCTGATATGCTTGCCATTCCCGATGGATACGAAGACCTGCTATGGCTCGTTTCATTCTTGAAGAAAAGAGCAATCAGATATTTCATCATGGGTAACGGAACAAACCTTCTCTTCAGTGATAATGGCTTCAGAGGGGTGGTCATAAAAACAAACGATTGTTTCAATGGACTGGTAGTTTCTCAGGAGACCATTTTTGCGGGAAGTGGCGTAGATCTCATGACCCTCATTGTGAAATCGGCATTGTCTGGTTTTTCTTGTCTTGAAAAGCTTGCGGGAATTCCCGGTACCGTGGGTGGTGCGGTCTGGATGAATGCCGGTGCTTTTGGAAAGGAGATAAAGGATTGCATCAAGCAAGTGCGTTACCTGGATATACAGGGAAGTGAAAGAACAGAGCGAATAAACTTCTCGTATAGACAAAGTCCCTTTGAGAAAGGGGATATCATTATCGGAGCTCTCTTTATTTTTAAGAGAGGGGAGCAAGCAGAAATTGAAAGGGAAATTGAAGCGGTGAAGAGAAGTCGAAAGGAAAAGCAACCGTTGGATTATCCAAGTGCAGGCTCAGTTTTTAGAAACCCCGATGGTCAATATGCAGGTGAAATTATTGACAGGCTCGGCATGAAGCAGATGCGCATTGGCGACGCAGAAATTTCAGAAAAGCATGCGAATTTTATCATTAACAGAGGGAATGCCTCATGTGATGATGTGAAGCAACTGATTCATAGGGTAATGGACAGGGTGAAGAGAGCGGAAGGAATTGATCTGGAATTGGAGGTGGAATTTGTCCCCGAGAAATAGAAAAAAGAAGAAAAGCAAAAAACGATATATACTACTGTTCTTCATTGCTGTTACAGTTACAGGATGCATTTTTCTGGTTAAAAAGAAAAATAATGCACCGAGGGGTTTTTTAGTTCATGAGATCTATGTGGATGGAGTGGAATGGTTGGAGACTGGTGAAGTGCTTGCGTGTGCGGGAATTAAGAAAAATTATCATATTACAAAGACGGAGAAAGCTGCTGTTATTCAGCGATTGAAGGAAAACATCTGGATAAAGGATGTTCACCTCAGAGAATGTTTCAGAGGAACAATTCAGATATTGATTAAAGAGCAGGAGCCGATTGCAATATTGAGAAGGAGTGCTCCCTCGTTGCTCTGTGCGGATGGAACAATGATTCCCTATGTCGATGAATTTTCTCATCTCCCCATTGTTTATGTTGAGGGGTGCGCGCTTTCAACGATCACAGCAAGGATTAAAATGATCAAAACCATTCTTGGTTATCGGACATGTGCCATTTATTTTAAAGAGAATGAAATGACATATATCGAGGTGGATGGCTACAGGCTCCGCATAGGAAGCAATGAGCCGTTACCGTTACAGGATGAACTGTGCAAAATTCTGACAGAGATGAAGGAGAAAGGATATTCAATCTGCGACATGCGATTTAAGAACCAGATAATATTTGAAAAAGGTGGTGCACTATGAGTAAAGAAAATTTGATAACAGCACTGGATCTTGGTACTACAAAAATTTCTGCAATTGTCGCTGAGGTAAATGAGAAAGACGAAGTAAATGTCGTTGGTGTTGGCACGACTTCCTCTTCAGGCGGTTTACGCCGGGGAGTTGTGGTAAACCTCGACAAAACTGTTGAGGGAATACGCCAGGCTGTTGGTGAAGCTGAATTGATGGCAGGCGTCAAAGTTAACAATGTTGTAGTTGGAATTGCCGGCGACCATATTAAGAGCTTCAATTCGCGCGGAGTTATTGCGGTTTCAAGAACTGAAGAGGGTATCACGAGTGATGATATCCGGAGAGTGATAGAGCAGGCGAAGGCTGTTACAATTCCAATGGATAGAAAGATTATTCACGTTTTACCTCAGGACTATACCGTTGATGATCAAACTGGTATTAAGGAACCCGTTGGAATGGCAGGGGTGAGACTCGAAGCTGAGGTGCACATTGTCACTGCAGCGATTACTGCCATACAGAACATAGTTAAATCGATCGAGAGGGCAAATTTGAATGTCAATGATATTATACTGCAACCCTATGCATCAAGTTTTGCCGTTCTCGATGAAGAAGAGCAAGAACTTGGTGTTTGTCTGATTGATGTGGGAGGAGGAACTACCGATTTTGCTATATTCTTTGAAGGAAGCATTCGGCATACATCAGTTGTTGGTCTTGGTGGAGAGAATGTTACGAATGATATAGCAATAGGATTACGGACACCAAAGAAACAAGCCGAAGAGATCAAGAAACGTTATGGGGTTGCTGTTGCCTCTTTGGTTGATACCAATGAGATGATGGAGGTTCCGGGTGTTGGCGGGAGGAAAAAGCGAGAGGTTTCCCGGCAGATACTTGCTTCAATCATAGAGCCAAGAATGGAAGAGATATTCAATCTTGTTGAACGGGAAATCAAACGGAGTGGATACGATGATCATCTTACCGCAGGGATTGTATTGACCGGAGGAACTGCCAAGATGGAGGGTATTGACCAGCTGGCAGAACGTATCTTTGATCTCCCTGTTAAGGTTGGGATACCAAAAGGCATTATTGGTTTAACCGATGCCGTATCGGATCCGGTGCATGCAGCAGGAATTGGGCTCATCCTGTACAGATATAAGAATACTGCGGCAGAGGGGTTGTTTGCGAAGAAGAGCGGATTTTTAGAGGGCATAATTAAAAAGATAGTGAGTTGGTTTAAATCTGTTTAACATGCACGATATCTCATTATCTCACGTTATCCCACAAGAAACAAAGGAGGAGTAATGTTTGAACTCGTACAGGAGAAGGGAACTATCCCCAAAATAAATGTTGTTGGTGTTGGTGGTGGTGGAGGGAACGCGATAGACCGGATGATATCAGAGGGGATTGAGGGAGTCAATTTTATCTCTGTTAACACCGACCTGCAGGCACTTTCCCGGTCAAAAGCAACGAAAAAGATACAGATAGGTAAGCAATTAACTATGGGACTTGGCTCCGGTGGAGATCCTGATATCGGAAAGAAGGCTGCCGAAGAGGATGTTGAGCGAATTAGAGATGCCATTTCGGATGCACAGATGATTTTTATTACAGCAGGCATGGGTGGAGGAACGGGAACGGGCGCTTCTCCGTTAATTGCTGGTGTGGCAAAGGATATGGATATCCTTACTGTTGCAGTGGTAACAAAGCCGTTTCATTTTGAGGGAAAGAGAAGGTCGCAGCAGGCATTAGATGGAATTGGTGCAATGAAGCAAGCGGTTGATACGCTCATTGTGATCCCGAACCAGAAACTGCTCTCCGTTGTAAGTAAACAAGCGTCAACTTTTGAAGCATTCAAAACAGCTGATAGTGTGCTCTTCAAGGCAGTAAAGGGAATCTCTGAATTGATCATCAAACCCGGAATTATCAATCTTGATTTTGCTGATGTTAAAACTGTTGTGACATACAGAGGTGATGCGATTATGGGAATTGGAACGGGAATGGGAGAAAATAAGGCAATCGATGCCGCACAGGAAGCAATCAGTTGTCCACTCCTTGAAGATGTATCTATTGAGGGAGCAAAAGGAGTAATCATTAACGTGACAGGAGGCGATGACCTTACACTGCTTGAAGCGGAAGAAGCCGTTTCCATTATTCAGAAAGCAGCAGGAGAAAATACTGATGTATACTTCGGTCTGGTAAAAGGGGAGAGAAACAATGTCAACATCACGGTTTTTGCCACGGGCATCAACGCACCCACAGGGGAGGAACCCGCGAAGGTTGATACCGATGAATTGTCAATTCTTGATTCTCAGGAATACCGGGATATTCCCACATTTCTTAGAAATCGGAAAAAGGAGAGCCGAATAGAGATAGATAAGGGCAAGTTCAGCACCATTTCGTTTGATGATCTTGAGATTCCGACATTTCTGAGAAAACAGATGGACTAACCGTAACAATTTTTTCTTGACATTTGGTACTGTTTTTGTATGGTTGCATCAATGAGAGAACGCATTGATAGAATCCTGAAACGTCTTCTGGATAACCGATTGAACTGGAATTTGTTTGAGGGCCCTTTCTATGATTTTTTTGTTTACCATGCAATCGATGTCTTCTACAGAGAGCTTTATAAACATATGTCGGTACCTGAGCATGCACGAATACTTGATGTTGGCTCAGGAGCAGGACAGGTAACATTGCTGTTTGCCCGGGGTTATCCTGAAGCAGAGATTACGGGGATTGATTTTTCATCAACACAGACAATGATTGCGAATTTCTTGAGAAAGCGAAAACATGTAACGAACTGCTGTTTTAGACAGGCAGATGCCCTGAATCTTCCTTTTAAAAATGAAACATTTGATATGGTCACCAGCTTTGCTTCAATCAAACACTGGCAGGATGGAAGGAAAGGATTGAAAGAAATACGACGTGTCATGAAAGATGGTGCAGCAGCCTACATTGTTGAATGTGATGCTTGTGCTTCCTATGAGGAAATTGAGCAACTTGCGCGTCGATCAGTAAAATGGAAAATGTTTTATAAACTTATTGCCTGGTACCAGTACCATGTGGTGTTTGGAAAGAGTTACACACGAAAAGCAGTTGAATTGCTTGCCCGCAGCGCGGGATTTGATGATATATATGTTGAAAAGGCACGGTGCGGTCCATTATTTCAAATGATGCTACGGAAGTAACAGTACGTTATTCATGGGACTGTTCTGTGTTGAAAACCTTGTATTTCAGCAAAACTTGACTTTTTTCTTAATTGGTGTATACTATAACTATGAG
>CBDUQV010000087.1:0-7676 GCA_965369615.1 uncultured bacterium
ATATGAGGTGTCAAGAAAATGAGCACCTCTCTCTTTTTTATCGACTTTCCACTCCTTTTAAAGAGCATTCCAAGGATGGGAATACTCCTCAGGATGGGGATGCCAACCTCAGTTTTCTGTTCCTCTTCGCGAATAAATCCTCCAAGAACAACCGTTTCACCGTCTTTAACAAGCTGCCGCGTCTTTGCCTCAGTAGTGGTAATAACAAAGGTTAAAGGATCAACACCACTCAATTCCGCCTCAATATCCAACGTAATTTCATCTTTTGAGTTTATGTGAGGAGTAACCTTCAACCTTGTGCCAACCTCAAAGTACCTCGTTACAAGATTACCACTTTGGTCAAGAACATTAACGGGGAATTTCTTTCCGCCGAGAATTTCCGCTTCCCTGTTGTTGAGCGCTGTTATCCTCGGATTTGCTATTGTTTTTGTCTTTCCTTCCGATTCATACAGGTTCAGCATAGCAGTGATCCGTGCAAAATTCCTTACCGATCCAAGTGTAAGATCGAAAGCGCCCACTGTTGCTGTCTTTAAGGTCCCGGCAGCTGAGACGTTGTACCGGGTGCTTCTCAGATTACCAACTCCCCATGTTACCCCTATGTCTCTTGCAAAACCATAGTCAACATCGACAACTCTCACTTCAATATCAACCTGCGGATTAGGTGCATCAAGAATATCAATCAATGCTTTGATGTTAAGGTGTCTTGATTCGATATCTGATATTATAAGGGAATTGGTCCTTGCATCAATTTCAATCTTGCCCTTTTTCGATATCAGCTTATCCACATTACTCTTCAGTTCCTTCGGTTCTGCAAAAGAAAGCTTATAGACTTTGTGAATTATTGGCTGCGCCATCTCACTGCTTTCTCTTTCTTTGTCAAACGTTGCACCTTCAGCAACACGGATAATATTCCCTTCTTCCCTGTATGCAAAACCAGCAGTTTTGACAATCACATCGAACGCTTGTTTCCATGACACATTGGTTAATTTCATTGTTATTGTACCCTTGACCTCCTCACCCGCAACAACATTCTTCCCACCATAATGAGCCATTGCTCTCATGATCGTTTGTATATCTGCGTCCTCAAGGTCAAAGGAAATGAGTCCGGGAACATCGTAGTATTCCTCATACCCCAGGCTCGATTCTGTAACCTCCTGTTGAGATGCAAGCCATGTTTCAAAACCTTCCTGATTGGGGTTGTCAAATCTCACAATGAGTTTGTTTCCATCAGTTGTTGCAGTATAGGTACCGCCAACAGACATATCAATAGTCAAACGCAGGAGATTTGCCGTATAGAAGGGAATCAGTGTAATGGCACTTACGCCCCCACGATTAATTCCCTCAAATCTATGTGCCTCGAGTTCGCTTCCGGTCTGAATAAGATCGAATATCAATTTGTTTTCCATTGCAAACTCTGTGTAGTTAACTGGATTGTCGAAATTAACCGTTATCTCGGTCCCACCTGGAATACTGCTCACGGCAACATCGAGCAGTTTGACAGCATGAAGCGGGCAGAAACCTAAAAGCAAGATCAGAATTGGGATTACATACTTCACCTTTCTCAACTGACTCATTTTTGCCACCTCTCTATTTAAGTTTTTCACCTTTCTCTTCCAATACCAGCATTACCCTTGAGCTTACTCCAAATTTGGTAATAAGAAATGTTACACTCTTGTTTGTTATATCAATAACTCTTCCATCTGCAATTCTATCTCCAATTCCGATTACAAAGCCCTTACCCTTTGGTTCTTTCAGGAGAGCAAACCGTCCTTTAGGTCCCCATATGGTACCGACAAGTTTTACGTTTTCGACATTAAGTTCTCTGCCCTTGAATAGGGTTTCAAACGGATCCCTTCTTCCTCCACTGCTGTAATGAAAGTATTCGATCCCAAGAGCTGTCTCAAGTATCTTTACAGAATCCTCTTCCGTCATAGGTGTCCCAGGAGTCTTCTTTAACGAATCTGCCAGTAATGTCCCTTTTTTCGTCTCTGGAGGTGGCGCTGTTTTTGGCTTTTCCTTTTCAACGGTCTTGGTCATCTTACCGATAAAGAAGTTGAAGGGATTTCCTCCTCCGCATCCAGAAAGATAAAGCGCAAAGAATAAGAGGAAGATAAAAAGCAATACTCTCTGTATCTTTTTCATTATTTCGCACCTTTCTTAGGTTTCTTCCCCTCAGGACGCAAGCCAGCATAAAGATAGCTTGTTGCGGTAAAAGTGGTCTCTACTGTCTCTTCATCTTTCCTGTTGACCATCTTGATATTTCCAATCCTGATAATTCTTTTTAAATTTCCAAGATCACTAAAGAACTTTCCAACATTATGGTATTTTCCCAAAATTGTAATGTTGAGCGGATATTCCTCAAAATTCGCTTTTGCAGTAAGCTTTCCTGGCTTGAATGCGGTAATTTTAACATTGTTCTCTGTTGCAGCTCTTGATATAATACTCAGCAATTGTTCTGTCTCTTTTTTAACAGGCAACATACCCTGTGCGTGTATCCATTGCTTTTTCAAGAAATCGTATTCCCTTTGCGTTTCAGGCAAACGATTCGCTATTTGCCGTGCTTTCGTCAAAGAGTCACTAACCGTACTGTATGTATCCCTTAGCGTTTTTATTTCTTTCGAAGTCTTTGTATGGATAAGAAAATAATACAAAACGACAAGGACAATTGCAACACCAAGGAATATGAGAATTTTTCCAATGCCTTTCATTTCATTATTCCTTTCTTATGGTTATTTTGACCCTTCCGGCTTCTTTGGCGCAGATGGTTTTGTCTCAGGAGCAGCAAAAGCACCAACGAGATGGGCTGTTAGGTCAAACTCCATAACATTATGATTATCAACTTCCTTTCCTACAATATTTTTGAGTTCAACTTTTTGAAACATCTTTGAATCATTCATTTTTCTCATGAAATTAGCAATTACCTGGTTCGAAAACGTGATACCTTTAATTGCCACCATGGTTCCCTTCACATCAGCAGTTTGAATCCAACAGTAATCAGGGATGAGCAAGCTTATCGTATAAAGGAATTTTGTCTTCTCATATCTTCCTCTATTAAGCCCTCTTATAATTTCAATCCTTGCATCCAGGTCTTTCCTTTTACGATCAAGTTCCTTTACTAATTTAACAACCTCACTAAGTTTTCTGAGTTCTACTCTTGTTTCCTCAATATTCACATTAAGGGTTGCGATAATTCTCTTCTGTCTTATCTGGATAACAGCAAGAACGATTATCACCAGGACAATAACTGCAATACCAATATAATTATCGACCCCGGTTGGCATACTCAGTGTAGGGCGTGGCAAACCAACCCCTCTTCTTTTTATCTTTTCTTCTTTTGGAAGAAGATTAATTCTAACCATGGTTTCTCCTATTCTTCAATTTTAACTTATCCTCTCAACGCTAAACCAATTGCTTCAGCTATTACAGGAGATATTTTTTCCGGTCTCTCTTCCTCAAAAATTGCCGGGTCGTACTTTATGTTCTGTAAAGCATTAATTATTATCACTTCAGTGTCAAAACGATTCTTTAAATAATCAACAAGACCGCGAATCAAAGCACCACCTCCACACAAAACAATTCTATCAATCTTTTCTTTCTCGCCAGGAAGGAAAGGAATTACCTTGTCTATTCCGACAGCTATCTCTTCTGCAAATTCCTGGAAGAATTTATCAACATCTTCAGGAGTCACACCTTCGAGCGATTCACCTCTAATAAGTTGCTCAGCTTGAGCTCTATTCAATCCCATCTCCCGCTGTATTTTTTGCGAGCAGCTGTCCGTTGCAGAGAACATATCTCTCGAAAAACTGTTCACATTATTGATAACAAAACTGATATTTGTAATTTCTGCCCCAATGGTTACAAGAGCTATTCTTTTATCAGGCAGAACTGGGTAATTACACTCATAAACATTCTGAATTGCAAAGGGAGAAATATCAAGAACAACAGGATTGAGCCCCATTTCCTTAATGAGACTTACGTATGAATTGACAACTTCACTTTTTGCAGCTACAAGCAGTACTTCCATTTGCCCACCACCCAGGTCAGGGTTAACAATCTCAAAGGCAAGAGATACATTATCAATATCAAAGGGAACATACTGCTCCGCTTCCCATCGAATCTGCTCGGACACTTCAGATTTCTTCATCTTGTCCATTTTAATCTTTTTTACTATAACTCCTCTACCCGAAATTGATGTAGCAATATCTTTTGCCTGAATTTTGTACTTCTCAAAAAGGGTTCTAATGGTATCTATCACCACTTCTCTGTCCATAACCTCACCATCAACAATTGCATCAGGCAAAAGGGGAGCAATCCCAACGGTAAGTATGGTCGTTGATTTCGGATACCCGGTTAGTTCAATAACCTTAATTTGTGAACTCCCAATATCGAGACCGACAACAGACTTCTTTTTTCCAAACATAATTACCTCTATTCCTTAACGAAATTAATGATGTTTTTTCCCAGAATATGCCACCGTCTTCCTATCTTCTTTCCTTTCATCCTCTTCTCTCTCAAGAATTTTCTTATGGTCTGAGAACTGAGATCAAGGAAATTCGATATTTCTTCGATAGTGTAAAACTTATTAGAATCGATCTTTTTCAGTGAAATAGACATACTTATTTATACTTTACAATAATTACCTATAATTACCTATAACTTCATATAACTATATTCAATTATATAGAATTATACATTTCTTGTCAAGTAAAAAATTCAGTTTTTTTAAAAAATATGCCTCAGTGCAACAGGATCACACAGAACGTCACTCTTTCTCCCGCAAAGCACGAAAAGATGGTACAAACGGAAAGCCCTTACTTCAACTAATCCTTGGTTCCTTCATCCTGAGAATAACTTTCTTTATCTTCTGTCCATCCATTTCCTTGACAATAAGCACATATTCCTCTTCTTCGATGTGCTGATCCTCCACAGGCAGTTCTTTCAGTCTATCCATAATAAAACCACTTATAGTATCATACTCTCCTTCAGGTATCTGCAGATTCAGTTCTTCATTAATTTCCTCAATGCGGCTCAAGCCACTGACAATAAAGCTATTTCCGTCAAGTTGTTTTATTTTCTCCTCTGTCATTTGAAGATCAAATTCATCAGCAATTTCGCCAAAGAGCTCTTCAATTAAGTCTTCGAGCGTTACCAACCCTTCCGTTTCGCCATACTCATTGACAACGATTGCAAGCAGTGCAGGTTCCTCTCTCAGCTCTGTCAGAAGGCTATCGCATCGCTTATTGGGAGGCACAAATGTAACCGGTGTCACCATGTTGCTCATTTTCTCGTGTTCCTTAAGAAAAATGTCCTTAACGGTCACAAGTCCTATAATACAATCCGGTGTTTTTCGGAAAACAGGAAAACGTGATAATCCAGTCATCTCTGTCATTCGAAGAACATCCTTGACCTTGAAGGGATACCGTATCATTTTCATCTCAGTACGTGGTATCATTACCTCAGACACAGGTTTTTCACTAAACCGGAAGATTTTTGAAAAGATGCTCTTATCTATCTTTTTCACTTTATCGCTCAGCCGTGCTTTATTCAAGGTCCATGTAAGCTTTTCCTTGCTCATTTCTTCTTTGAACATGCCCTGGCTTTGATCTTCAACCCGAAATAACAGTAACTGTGAGACCAATCTTACAATCCAGGAGAGCGGCAAGAAAAGAATATGGAACAATTTTAACAGGGGGAAATTCGCAATAGAAACAGAATTTGCATGGGTTCTTGAGAATGATTTCGGAATAATTTCTCCAAAAATGAGGATCAAAAAGGACACAATAAAGGTAGTTAGAACTTTTCCCGTAAACCCCCAGTAATACGAAAAAGCTCGTGTTGCAATCACTGTTATTGCCACTGCAAATAGATTTGTACCTATAAGTATCGTGGCAATATAATCCTCAGGATGTGAGAAGAATGAGAGTGTCTGGTGAGCTCTCCTGTTTCCGTATTTTGCTAAATGTCGGATCCTAATGGGGTTTGCTGAAATAAGGGCAATCTCAGTAGATGAAAAGAAAATGATAAATAGAATAAAAATACCCATAAGGAGAGCGTAAATCAATTTTTCTTCTCCTTCAATGCACGCTCTTTCTTCATGAGAATTTTCTCCAGCTTCTTTCCATCTGTTTTAACAATCGTAAAAACCAAATTCCCCATACAAAAAAACTCGTTCTCCTCCGGTACTCTTCCCAGGTGAGAAAGAATGAATCCACCAATTGTTTCATATTCACCCTGAGGAATACACTTGGAGAAACCATGAGGAAATTCATCAATTCTCAACTCACCATCCACAAGCAACTCGCTCTTTGATACGTATTGATAGAGAGGTATCTGTGCTTCATGGTATTCGTCTTTTATATTGCCAACGATCTCCTCAAGTATATCGTGCATTGTTATAATACCTTCAACACCACCAAATTCATTAACAACAATCGCGAAATGTACTCTTTTTTTCCTGAAATCCAAAAATAGGTCTTTTAGTTTCATTTTTTCCGGAACAAACAGTGATTCCCTTACGATTGCTTTGACACGCTTCTCCCTATCATTCCTGTGAACCAAAAGATCTTTCAGGTAAAGGACACCCTCAATTTCTTCTTCATTTGAGGAAAATACAGGAATACGTGAGTACGGTCTTTTGAGAAGCAGTGAATAAACTTCCCTGATTTCCATATCAGCATGGACAGAAAAAACCTTCGTCCGGGGAACCATAACTTCAGACACAATGGTTTCAGTCAAATTAAAGAGCGAATTTATCATTTCTCGTTCCTTCGCTCTGAGCACACCCAGCTTTTCACTCATCTCAAATAGCATCTTCAGTTCACTGAAGGAAATTTCTTCCTTATCATATTTAACAAACCTGTCCATCCCTCTATTGAGAAGTCCAAGCAGCAATACAAAAGGACGAAGAAGGATAGTGAAGTAATACAGAGGAATGGCGCTTCGCATTGACAGTAGTTTATTGAACCTTAAAGCATAGAATTTTGGAGTGAACTCACCAAAGATCAGGAGAAATGTCGTAATGATTACGGTATTCAGAAACATTCCCAGCTTCACATTGAGCCTGAGGTTTGGAAGGAACTCAAGGAACAGAAGGGTAATGAGGAATGAGAAAGCAACATTGACAACGGTATTTGAAAGTAATATCGTGCTTAATAAAATGTGTGGCGATTTGAGCAGTCGGTCAAAGAAAAGCTTTTTCCGCTTCTCTCTAACTCCGAGAGAATCAATCTCGTGTTCAGTCAGTGAAAAAAAGGCTGTTTCTGCACTCGAAAAGAACGCGGAAAGCAAGAGTAACAAAATACAGATACTAAGAAAGACTGCTACTTTCATTAATCAGAACTCGCTTTTCCTGCTTCTCGCAGTACGTGTTACGAAAACAAAGAAAAACGCATTATTTATTGCTGAGGTAATAATGCTCCTTTGCTGTCATGATTTTCTTGTTATCACCATCTTCATCATCATAACCCAATAGATGGAGCAAACCGTGTATAAACAGCAACCGTATCTCCTTATGAAAACTCACATCATACCTTTCAGCATTCTCCTGAGCCATTTCAACAGAAATGTAGATGTCCCCAAACATCTCTTTTCTATATTCAGAATCCTGACCCTCAGTAAAAGAAAATGCCAGAACATCGGTTGGTACATTTCGGCTTCTATACTGTTTGTTCAATTCT
>CBDUQV010000088.1:0-7615 GCA_965369615.1 uncultured bacterium
ACTCTCCTGTACCGAATTAGCAGATATTATTGAAGCTTCTTCCGCAGAGGTTCTTTCTCATATAACGTACTTAAGAAAGAAGAATCTTATTGATGTCGATACGGTAAAAGACCGAACACCGTATTATAAGAAACTGTAAGGAAATGATAGTGTTATATAATGTCTGGTTTTCTGATATACTGATTTTCTGTTATTCTGGAGGAAGATTTGTCAAAATCTAACGGTAAAATTGGCGCTGTTGCAGTTGTTGGGGGCGGAATCGGTGGAATTCAGGCTTCGCTTGACCTTGCCGATTCAGGTTTCAAAGTGTATCTGGTTGAGACCAAACCAAGTATTGGCGGATTAATGTCTCAACTTGATAAGACATTTCCTACCAATGACTGCGCTATGTGAATAATTTCGCCGAAACTTGTTGCCGCGGGTCGGCACAGAAATATTCAACTTGTCTGCAATACGGATATTGCTGGATTAGAGGGTGAGCCTGGAAATTTTAAACTAACCGTTATTCGAAAACCTCGATATGTTGATCCATCAAAATGCACTGGTTGTGGAGTCTGCGCTCAGTACTGTCCTGTCGAGGCAATAGATTCATATAATGTAGGAATGGGTGTTTCGCCCGGTATATTCGTTGAATATCAACAGGCTGTTCCACTCATCTACACAATCAATAGAGATGTTTGCATTGGTTGTGGTTTATGCGCTGAATACTGTGAAGCAAACGCAGTCGATTATGAACAGAAAGAAGAGAAGGAGACATTGAACGTTGGTGCGATTATCCTCGCAACGGGAACGAATACCATTGATGTAGATTCCTTAACGGAATATGGACACGGTAAGTATAAAAATGTTGTAAATTCCATAGAATTCGAAAGAATACTTTCTGCCTCCGGTCCGTTCAGGGGACTCGTCCTTCGCCCTTCGGATGGAGTGGAACCTGAAAATATTTGTTTTATACAATGCGTTGGTTCGAGAAGTATTCTAAAAGGAAACGAATACTGCTCCTCTGCTTGTTGTATGTATGCTGTCAAGGAAGCGGTTGTGGCAAAAGAACACCTCCATGATCTCGGGATTTCAATATTTTATATGGATATACGAGCGTATGGAAAGGATTTTGACAAATATGTTGAACGGGCAAAAGGGTCAGGGATAGCATTTAAAAGGTGTCGGGTCTCGAACGTTGTTGAAGATGAAAGGACAAAAAACCTATTAGTAACCTATGAGACTGAAGAGGGGAAGATAAAGACAGAGGGATATGGAATGGTTGTCCTCTCTCATGGACTCTGTGTCTCTTCTGAAAGCAGAAAATTTGCAGAAAAGCTTGGAATTGAAATCGATCGATTTGGATTTTGTCGTACAGGAGATTTCACTCCAATGAAAACATCAAAACCAGGGATATTTGTCTCGGGCTCATTTCAAGGTCCAAAAGATATTCCCGAAACGGTAATGCAATCAAGCGGAGCAGCTGCGTTAAGTTCACAACTCCTTTCAAATGAACGCAACTCGATGGTAACGAAGGAAGAATATCCAGAGAAGATCGATGTAATGGGTATAGGGCCACGTATCGGTGTATTCGTATGCTACTGCGGAATCAATATTGGGGGATACGTAGATGTTCCAGCGGTTGCTGAATATGCAAAAGACCTTGACGGCGTTGTTTACGTAGATACAAACCTGTTTACGTGCTCTCAGGACAGTCAGGAACTCATCAAGCAGAAAATTATCGAGCAAAAACTAAATAGAGTTGTCATTGCCTCATGTACACCGAGAACACATGAACCGCTCTTTCAAGAGACATGTGAATCTGCAGGCTTGAATCGCTATCTGTTCTCAATGGCAAACATCAGAGATCAATGTTCATGGGTACACATGCAGACGAAAGAGGAAGCAACGGAAAAATCAAAGGATTTAGTCCGTATGGCGGTGGCAAAAGCGCGGCTGCTTGAACCCCTTGAAAGACTGACATTCGATCTTACAAAACGTGGTCTTGTCATTGGAGGTGGTCTTGCTGGATTAACAGCTGCTCTGGGGCTTGCAGAACAGGGCTACGAAGCAGTTCTTGTAGAACGTGAAAAGGAACTCGGTGGACATTTACGACATATCCACTATACACTTTCCGGAGATAATGTTCAGGAACTTCTAAAATCACTTGTTCAACAGGCAAAAGACAATAAAAATGTTACCGTTTATACAAACGCAGAAGTAACTGATATTGATGGATTTATAGGAAACTATAAGACGAAAGTGAAGGAAAAAGAAAACGGCAAGGAACATGAAATTGAACACGGCATCGTCATTATTGCAACAGGAGGGAAGGAAAACCTTCCTGCAGAGTATCTGTACGGCAAAAATGATAAAGTAATGACCCAGCATGAATTGGAAGAGAAATTGGCAACTGATTCTAATTTGGAAGATCCTGTAAACATCGTTATGATACAATGTGTTGGTTCGCGTGATGACGAGCATCCGTATTGCAGCAGGTATTGCTGTTCGCAGGCAGTAAAGAATGCTCTGAAGGTTAAAGAGAAATACCCGAAATCATCGATATATGTTCTTTTCAGGGATATTCGAACCTACGGAACTAAAGAAATATATTACAATGAGAGTCGGGAAAAGGGAATCGTTTTCATTCGATATGATGAGGATTCTAAACCAAAGGTTACCTCGAATAATGGAAGGATAAACCTATTGTTTAAGGATCCTATTCTGGGGCGTGATCTCTCAGTTGATGCCGATTATCTTGTTCTCAGTACCGGAATGGTCCCACAGGAAGATAATGCTGAATTTGGGAAAATGCTGAAGGTTCCTCTTAACCAGGATGGTTTTTATCTCGAAGCGCACATGAAACTTCGCCCGGTTGATTTTGCAACTGATGGCGTATTTATGTGTGGGATCTGTCATTCTCCGAAGATGATAGACGAGACAATTGCCCAGGCAAATGCTGCTGTTTCAAGAGCGTGTACGATACTCTCACAGGATGAAATTAAGGCAGAAGGAACAATTGCCTTTGTTAACATAGATAAATGCGCTGCCTGCGGAACCTGTGAATCCGTCTGTCCATTCAATGCTGTAAAGGTTGTTGAAAAACAAACAAAATGGGACATTGATAGATATGCTGAGGTTACCGAAGCACTCTGCAAGGGTTGCGGAGCCTGTGCTTCAAGCTGCAGGATGTCAGCAATAGACATAAAAGGATTTTCCAACAAAGATATTATGGCGATGATAGACAATTTCTAAAAGGAAAAAATATGGAAGAAGGAAAAGAAAAGAAGGACTGGGAACCGAGGATTATAGCATTTCTCTGTAACTGGTGAGCATTTGCAGCAGCAGACCTGGCAGGTGTGTCAAGGTTTCAGTATCCTCCGAATATAAAAATCATCAGGGTTCCATGTGCTGGAAGGGTGAATCCGCTTTTTTTATTGCGAGCCTTGCAGTATGGAGCGGATGGGGTTTTAGTGGCAGGATGTTATCCTGGTGAATGCAATTATTCGACAGGAAATCTTTATGCTCGAAGAAAGTTTTTTATGCTAAAACACTATCTCGAATTTCTTGGAATAGAGAAGGGTAGATTCAATGTTGCATGGCTCTCTTCTGCTGAAGCAGAGAGATTTGTAAAGATTGCAAAAAATACCATAAAATCTGTAAAGGAACTCGGTCCTGCAAAGAAATTGGTAAAAAGGAGCTTACCGCAATGATAATGGATAAGGTAGCCGCAGGCTTCAGCTTGCGAAATAGGAAAACACTTTCACATAATGGTATTACACGATTAGTCTGCGAACTTAACTTCCGCACCCTAAAGGGTGCGGCTACAACTGTAAAGTTAAACTAGGCAAGAAATCTTATAAAATACTATTATGGAAAACACAGAGAAAAAAATAAGGGAAGTTGCACAGAAATTACTAAAGGACAAGAAGGTAAACCTTGTTATTGGTTTCGAAAAGGGAACGTTGCCCTGGAAGTCTCGTCCTGCATTCATACGAAAACATGAAGATGTGGATAAACTCGTCTGGAACCAATTCTGCGAGAATAATCTTGCTGTGTATATTCCTTTCTACAAAAAAATGCTCGATAAGGGAAATACTATTGCTGTTGTTGCAAAAGGCTGTGACGCTCGCTCACTTATATTGCATGTTCAGGAAAATGTTGCAAAAAGGGAACAGTTAATAATTATTGGCGTACCTTGTGAAGGTATGCTTGATCGCAGAAAGATTGAAAAGGAAGTTGCTCCCGAGGAAATAACGGAAATAGCAGTAAAAGACGACTCGGTTACGATAAAAACGGAAAAGGAAGAGACGCAACAGAAGAAGTCTAATTTTTTGAGTGACGATTGTATTATGTGCACTCATAGGAAACCGGTTGTATATGACGAGTTAATCGATGTCCAGATTAAGGAACCCCCTGGTGTTAAGAGGGAAACAATCCTGAATGAGTTCGAGAAAAAAGACCCTGAGGAGCGGTGGAAATACTTTGCCGAAGAAGTAAGCAGGTGTATACGATGTTATGCTTGCAGGAATGCTTGTCCGGGTTGTTACTGCAATGAATGTTTCGTTGATTGTTCACAACCACAATGGATAGGTACAACGGTCGATTCAGAAACGGATCTTCAGTTATTCCAGATAATACGCACTTTTCATCTTGCGGGCAGATGCGTAAATTGTGGTAGTTGCAGCCGTGCATGCCCTATGGATATTGATATTACGCTTCTGGTGAGCAAATTATCACAGGATTCAAAGCAATTCTTCAACTATGAGACAGGTCTGGAAGTTGATGATATGCCAATGTTAAATAAATATAGTGAGGATGATTCGAATGAAGGATTCTTCGAAGAGCATTAAGTACATAGAAAAAGAAAAACTTGGAGCATTTATTTCCGAACTTCAGAAGGAGCATGTTGTTATTGCTCCAAAGAAAGTGAAAGAATTCGTCCTTTTCAAAATACTCATGAAAAACGAAAAACCGGCTCTTGATTTCAGGAATTCACGGCAATCTCCTAAAGAGTTCTTTTTCCCGCAAACGGAAAATATTGTTGAATATGAGGGCATTGTCGACAAACGAGTGCCTCTTACGAGAGATGCTGAAATACAGAAGAGGATTATATTTGGAATTCGCCCCTGTGATATCAGGAGCATTCTCATCCTGGACAGGCTTTTTATGAATGAAGACTATGTAGATTCGTATTATAAAAATTTGCGGGACAACACTCTTCTTTTTGCATACGGTTGTAATGAACCCAGAACCACGTGTTTCTGTTCATCATTTGGGATTGGTCCTTTTGAGGAAAAAGGGACTGATGCATTTGTAACGGATTTGGGCGATGGTTATCTCGTTGAAGGTATCTCTGAAGAAGCAAAGAAGGTAATAGCCAGCTTACCTGATGCGGTAAAAGAGATTATCGAGAAAAAGGAAAAACGTAAGAAGGTTTCGAACGAAAAAGCCGCGTCTTCTGTTCCGGTTGATACTATTCCAGAAAAACTAAGAAGCATGTTTGAACACCCATTGTGGGAAGAAATTACTGAAAGGTGCCTTGGATGCGGTGTTTGTACATACCTCTGCCCCACATGCCACTGTTTCGACATTCAGGATGAGATGATAGATGAAAAAGGCAGAAGGGTGAAGAATTGGGATTCATGTATGTTCCCCATATTTACGCTACACGGCTCAGGTCATCAACCGCGCGAATTACGATACCAGAGAATGCGGCAAAGAATTATGCACAAATTCAATTACTACGATGATAATTTTGGCATTATTGCATGCAGTGGTTGTGGAAGATGTATTACCGAATGTCCGGTAAATATTGATGTAAGAGAAATCCTTAACAAAATAAAAATGTCATGACAAAAAATCCATACGTACCTATTACGGTAAAGGTCGATAAAATACGATTTGAAACAGATGACAAATTGATCAAGACCTTTGATCTTGTTTTTTTGGATAAAAAAGATGAAGAACAATTCGTATATTTCCCTGGTCAGTTTGCGGAACTTTCAATATTAGGGAAAGGCGAGTCTCCGATAGGAATAGCATCATCCCCCACTGAACCAGGATTTCTCAGGTTCACGGTCATGAAGGTAGGGGTTGTTACAGCAGCGCTCCACAATTTCGATGAGGGAGCAATAATGGGTATCAGGGGTCCGCTTGGAAACTGGTATCCAATAGAAGAGATGAAGGGAAAGAATGTTGTTATTGTCGGAGGAGGATTTGCTTTTACAACGCTCCGCTCATTGCTTATTTACATGCTTGACAAAAAAAACAGGAAGGATTACGGAGATATTACCTGCATCTACGGTGCCCGAAGTCCTGGTTTGCTCTGTTATCGTGACGAACTTGCTGAATGGGAAAAAAGGAAGGATTTGTCTTTATATCAGTGTATTGACTGGAAATTTGGTCCTGAGGGTCCCCTCGAGGAAGCAGCAGTTGAAGGATGGGAACCCATTAATTTCAAAGAACCCGTTAAAACAAAATTAAAACCAGGTATTAAAAAGTTCACCGCCTTTGTTCCGCAACTTGTCAGCGCTGTAAAACCGAGCGCAAAGGATTCATATGCAATTGTTTGTGGTCCCCCGATTATGATAAAATTTACCATTCCAGTACTTACAGAATTAGGGTTTCCACCCGAAAGAATTATCAATTCCCTTGAGAACAGAATGAAATGCGGCATTGGCAAATGCGGGAGGTGTAACATCGGACCAAAGTATGTATGCAAGGATGGTCCGGTTTTCAGTTTAAAGGAACTTGAAAAACTGCCGAAGGAATATTAGGAGATCTTGAAATAATTTCAAAATCTTTGATTACACAATTGCATAAATATTTAACTTGTTATTTGCATTAATATACTGTAAGATAGAAATAAAGCGGAGGAAATAAACATATGAAAAAAAGAGTGGTAGTTGTAGGTGGCGGAATTGCAGGATTGACTGCTGCTCTTACTGCAGCAGAACTTGGTAAAAAAGTATTAATCGTTGAGAAATCACCTTCTATTGGCGGAATGCTGGAAAGGCTGGATACGTGGTTTATTGATGATGCCTGCGGTATGTGCCAGATCCTTCCACAACTTGCTTCCGATGAAAAACTTGATAGATGTTTAAGAAGGGATTTTTACCATCCTTATGTTGAAGTTAAAACACTTACCGAAATTAAATCTGTTGAAAAAACCGAGGAAGGCATGAGAGTCACTCTGCGAAGACTCCCACGCTACGTTGATGAAATCAAATGTACTTCATGTAGATTGTGTGAGGAGGTTTGTCCGGAAGAAGCTCCCGACCAATTCAATAAAGCGTTCACCAAACATAAAGCAATTCACACAATGTATACCGGTAGTCTGACAAAAACATATCATATTGATAAAAAAATCTGCACGGAATGCGGAAAATGTATCGAAGTCTGTCCAACAAACGCAATTAACCTGAATCAGAAGGAAGAGGAAGAAGAGGTTATCGCATCAGCATTGATTGTTTCAGCTGGTTTTTCCGAGATCGATCCCACAACCCTTTCATCTTTCGGATATGGAAAATACAAGAATGTTCTAACAAGTCTTGATTTTGAGAGAATGATTAGCAGAACAGGAATTCATCCCGATGAAATTAAAAAACCTAAAGATGGGAAAAAGCCGAGAAAA
>CBDUQV010000089.1:0-7575 GCA_965369615.1 uncultured bacterium
CCAGGCCCATCATCGTCAAGAACCTTCCGCCAAACATTATTGGCTCTCCGATATTTGCCGTACAGGACAGTATTGTAACATGCAAAATCAATGCTGAGGACCCGGACGGAGATCCCATCACGTATGCTATCACGGTTGGACCCCCGGGGATAACCATCGATACAACCGGTTTCATCCAATGGAAATTCCCCGAGCAAGCCAATGACACAACATACAATATTACCATTACGGTAACCGATTCTAAGGGTGCAGGTGCAGAACTTCAGATCCCGCTGAAGCTCACCAAAAAACCTGCTGAAGAGCAGCAATAAAAAACCCCTTTCATAGAACTGGACTTTAGAGCCGTTTCTGAACCCTGTTTCAAGGCGGATTGTTTTTCCCTTGACTTGTACGTCTGTTTGGATTACACTACCTTTCACTGTAAGAGGGAGGCGGGTTGAGTTTTATTGTCGTATTACTTTTTCTATTCATTGCTGCAGGGTCATTTGAGTATCTCTATCATATTTTTGCTCTGAAAAGCATCCCCGTAAGGATACATGTCAATGGTTCAAGAGGAAAATCCTCTGTAACACGACTCATCACTGCCGGATTGCGTGCCTCTGGCAAACGGGTAATAGCAAAAACAACCGGTTCAGCGCCGCGGATTATTTATGAAGATGGCACCGAAGAACCAATTTCGAGAAGGGGTAAACCCAACGTAAAGGAATTGGTACCATTCTTTAGAATCGCAAAAAGAAGAAAAGCTGAAGCTGTTGTTGTCGAATGCATGGCTATTCTCCCGGAACTCCAGAAGATAACCGAGAGAACTATTGTGCAATCAACCATCGGTGTCCTTACCAATGTTCGTCCTGACCATATTGGCGAGATGGGAAATACCCTGAAAGAAATTGCTGTCTCACTCTCAGAAACAGTTCCTAAAAAAGCCGTTTTTTTTACGACAGAAGACCGCTATTTCGACATCTTCAAACAAAAAGCAAAGCGACTGCAAACACAATGTAATCCTATCGAAACAGCTGCGCCCACTGACGAAGAAATGATGCGTTTTCCCTATGTTGAACATAAAGAAAATGTCGCTCTCGCACTCAATGTGTGCAAATATCTCGGCATAGAAAGGGCGGCAGCACTTGAGGGAATGCACAATGCTGAACCAGATATTGGTGTCCTGCGGATACACAGGATTGAGGAAGATGGCAAATTGATAGAGTTCATCAATGCTTTCTCTGCCAACGATCCAGAATCGCTCGGGCTTATATGGGAGAGGATAAAGACCAGGCCTGAGAAAAAAATTATCCTCGTAAATACAAGAAGCGACCGCATTACCCGCTCAAAACAACTCGGAAAGCTTGTTGCAACAGAAATAGAAGCCTCTCATTATCTGGTAACCGGCGGTTTCGTAAAAGCATTCATCCGCAGCGCGGAAGCAGCAGGACTTGAAAAAGAAAAA
Organism: uncultured bacterium; assembly: GCA_965369615.1. GTDB lineage: Bacteria > Hydrothermota > E44-bin80 > E44-bin80 > E44-bin80 > SOKD01. The sequence continues at coordinate 1,445 of CBDUQV010000089.1, forward strand.
ATAACGAACCTTGAAGGAAAGAGTGTCGAAACAATTTATAAAACCATTAAGGACTCCATTGAGAGAAAGGGAATTGTATTTGCAATGGGTAATTTTGTCAACTTTGGATGGGAGATAACAAATTACTTCATGGAGAGAGCTGAAGAAATTGCATACAGTATTGAAGTATAAAAGGATACATTCATGATTATAGAAACAATAGGTCTTGGTATGCTGATGAGCCTTGTGCTCACTGAGATAGTGGGAATGGCAGCAGGGGGGATTGTCGTTCCTGGATACATTGCGCTTTCGTTGCATCGGCCATGGGAACTCGGGATAACAATGCTTGTAGCCTTTGTTACGCTTCTTATTATCAAGATTCTATCCCGATTTGTAATCCTTTTTGGACGAAGGATGCTCGTCGTCTCAATTCTGCTCGGCTATTTCCTCGTTTATCTTGCCACGCAAATCCCGGGATGGCTTCAATTTCCATCTTACCTGACCTTCTTTCCCATTGGTTTCGTTATTCCAGGACTTATCGCATACTGGATGGAAAGACAGGGGATTCTCGAAACGATCTGCGCCATGTTCATTGCCGCTACCGCAACCCGGTTTATCATTATTATCATTTCACAGGGAATGGTGTTTAAGTGATCAAAAAGCATCAGTGGATTTTTCTTGCCATTACGGTATGTGCGGTTACCTTCTTTTATGTAGAGGACTACTTCAAGGCGCCCCAGAAATCAGCCTACTACTACGAAAAACTGCAAGCAGCAAATCTTGCTGCAAAAGCAATGGCAACACTCAAAGAAGAAATAATAAGAAAACATATTCCCTCAGATAGTATCAATGACCCCAATGCCACGTATCTTGTTGGCACAAAGCACTCTGTCATCACAGAAAATCAGCAATCTCTCACAGAGGTTCTTATCGCTCTCAATCCAAATTTCTCAGCAGCTATTGTGGAGATGTTTACAGAACTCAAACTTATAAAAGGTGATATTGTTGCTCTTAACGTAACCGGTTCATTCCCGGGATTGAATATAGGCGTATTGTCTGCCTGTGAAATAATGAAACTTGATCCCGTTATCGTAACGGCTGTTTCATCAACCAGTTTCGGGGCAAACAATCCTGAATTTACCTGGCTTGATATGGAAACGTTGCTCTACCAGAAGGGCATATTCTCAAACAAAACGATTGCTGCTTCGCTGGGAGGAGAAAATGACAACGGCGAGGGGATCAGTCCTGACGGAAGGATACTGCTCCGCCGCGCCATTGAAAGAAATAATACACGACTCATCAATTCGACCAGTCTTGCCGATAATATTGGCGAACGCTTCAAAATCATTTCAAACTATGCAATGAGAAAAAATAAGAAAATAAGTGTCTATATTGACGTGGGAGGCACCATCACGGGATTCGGACAATCTGTTCACGATACATTGGTAAAGGCGGGTATCAATAAATATCCAGAGCAGCAGTTTTTCAGCAACTACGGTCTTATCCAACGAATGACCGAAAACAGGATACCCATCATTTTTCTGGGAGATATTGCCGGTCTTGCAATAGCACGCGGACTTACTATTGCCGTGGTTCCACAGCCGCTCCCCGGAGAAGATGAGCTTTTTTGCAAAGAGAAGTACTCGGTTAAACTGGCAATTTTTTTTCTTATCTGTCTCATGGGACTCCTCTTTTTGTACATCAGAATAGAAATATACTTAAAAAGGAAATGAGGTAAAAAATGAAAATACTATTGCTTTTCATGGTTCTTCAAACACTTTTCTCTCAGAATGCTAAGATCAACGTACTAACTCCAACCAAAAGGGAAACAATTCGGTACATGAGAGAAACATACACAGAGATTGCCATGTTAACAAAGCAAACTCCTGTGAAGATCGAAGTTGCCGGACCAACATGGATAAAGGTTAATACACGAATACCATGGCATACCGATATGCAAGATGAGCAAACCTATACGTTCATCATACAGGAAGACAGTCTGAGGGAAACGATTTTCAAGAAGAAAACATACCGTTCAAAGGTGATCTTCGGAAAGAACAACAGACCTTACGGTGAGAGCAGGTATTCCCTTATTAATGTCCCTGAAGGAAAACATACCTATACCTTTTTCTTCTGGAGCGCAAAACCAGAAACCATACTGCTCGATTTCTCTTTTGCATCTCCCAATCTCTGGACTGATATTATCCCCTCCTCGTATACTTCAACATTAACAGTCGTTGGTGAAGAAGAAAGACAGACATACTACAACCTGTCAAAAGATAATCCCGTTGAAATAAAGGTAGCCTCTCCGATAAATATAAAGGTGCTTTCACGTCTTAATTTTGATAAAACAATGAATGGAAGATACGGCTTTACCATCGTTGTGAAGGAGAATGATAAAGAGCTGCGGAAGGTATCCTTTGTAACAGAGAAAAGTGAAGTGTACAAATACGAAAACAGAAAAGATAGTAGCCCCTCCAAGGAAAACCGGTTTTTTCTCTGGTTCGCACGCGGAAACCATACCCTCACCTTTTATCTTGAAGGAACACATGCAAAGAATGCTGTGTTATGCTTTCTCAAGGAGGAAAAAACCAGGTGAAGAAGTGCTTCCTCTTTGCAATCCTCTGTCTTTCCGCATCTGCTCTCTTTTCTCAGGAATGGAGATATATCCACCCACTGGCAGGTGTGAATATCTATACAAAGCTTTCCTTTACATATGACAATAACATCTTCAAGTATGCGGAGCAGGATATCGACAAATTTGTTAATAACATTGAACCATACAGGTATCCCATAGAAACCTACGATGACTTCATCACCACTATTTTATTCCATGCAAAAATCAGGAGGCACATCCTCGGTAGTAATGCAACAACCTTTAATGCAAAAATCAGGGGAAATTTGTACTACCAGAACAAAGAAAAAGATTACGGCAGCTTCTCTTTCAGCGTTTGGCAAAAAGCTGGCAAGCGGGGACATGTATTGAGTAAATATCTGTTCATTCCCTCCTACTTTGTTCGTTACTATCCTGATTTCGACATTGACACCCCATACGAATATCCATACTTCACCGATTGTTTTTTCCAGAAACATGCATTCCTGCTCAAGGGAGGATACAAAGTAATCGGTGATGCAGAGCTTGCAATTTCACTTTCCACCGAGACTCACAACTATAATGATTCCTTCAACGAGTACGATACTCGCAAACATTCAATCGGATTCTCCGCTCGGATTCCCTTTCGGAAGATCGTCCATACCGGTTTTTCATATAACTTCACAGCTGCTGATGCAAAGGGAGTCGATGAGCTCGGAGAATCAAAAGAAATGTCCGATGACAGCGACATATCGCACGATGAAGACAAAATAAAGGTATCCTGTGATATTGACCTGAGTGAAAACAACAAACCATTTTCATTTCAATCGGCTTTTGAAGTTACCAGAAGATTGTATACAACAGACAAGCCTATTCTGGTAGATCCAACTCACGCAGGACGAGAAGATATAAAAACCATTATTCGTCTTGGTTTCTCGTTTGTACCTTCGAGCAGATTACAATTTACTATCGGATATATCTATGAAATGAAGGATGTTTCTACACCCTATGACCTTAACGAAATTGAAGAGATAAAGAATTATTCGCAGAATCAGTATCTTACCAGTATTACATTTTCTTATTAATGCGCTTCGAAGATACGGGTATTAGTCCCTACACACCATCTTTAAACCTCTTTTCACAGGTGTGATTGCATTCGGTTCCCCTGAAACTCATATTCATCTCAAGCTTGCATGACATCTTCATGAGTCTATACCCACCACCCTCAATTTGCTCATACAGCAATCGCAATGTAGCCGGTTCATCGTATTCCGGACACATAATATTCTTTGTCGTTTCAACCGTTTCCGCCATGGGTCCTCCTCACCTATTTATCTATCCTCTTTATATACTAAAGATATTGAAAGGTCAAGCAAAAACATACGGTTTCCTCAGAATTTCAAGAAACCCCGAATACAAAAATATCACATTAACAGGTAACTCCCTATATCTCCATTCTCCGTAAGCTTTTCATACCTGCTTTAAGCGGGACAATGGAAAAAAGGATGCTGACCAGAATAAAAAGCAGGATGTAAACCACAAACTCAAGAGAATGCATTGGTTCTTGTTGAAACTGGGATGAAATAAATCTTCGAGTTGGCAGTGAAATAATTGCAGTTGAAATAGCAATATAAAAAAGACTCAGAATAGCAGTAAGGATCCCTCCACCGCCAGCTGCTATCTTGCTCGGGTTTGATTCAGTAAAATCCGGGAAAAGAGCACCAAATCCCATTGAAATAGATACAATCGTTAGCGCATAAACGGTTGTGATACCAACACAAATAAGGGTAAAAGGAACACTGCTTTTTAAGGAAATGTTGGAAAAGATAATTAAAAATTCTGCCAGCAACCAATTCGGAATAAAACTGATAAGAAATTTCTCTCTCAATAATTCCCTTCGTTTAAGAGGTGAAGTAAGGAGGATGCTTATGCTCCTTCCCTCAAGACTGATAGAAGGATAAACAAACCGCGCTGAGAGTGTGGCAACAATGTATCCGGTAAATCCAAGATTCACAAATGAAATTATTGCAAACCAGAGAGGAACCATATCGTACAGCGGCGTTCTTCTCAGACTAACTATGTATGTAGTAAGCAATATAAAAAAGATAAGTGATTGCCCCCACTGTGCGGGAAGTCTTGTAAACATTCGAACATCTTTCACGATAAGGGCTGAAATTCTGTGAGGAAATTTTAACATCCTCAGAATAATGTAAGAAACATTAGAGAATCTTCTTTTGCATCCTGAGGAGAGCGACTGGAAGGAGCAATTCCATCCTCTCCTGTAGAATCCCAGAGCAATTCCATATGCTAAAGCAATTGAAAAAATTGCAGTTGACAAGAGCAAGAGAAGATAACGCATTGATGTTTGACTGAATGGTTCAATGATAAATTTTACCAGATGATCTGATGGCAGGAACTTATTCTCGATTCCGAGTTGCTCCACGTATGCATTTATCTCATTAATATCAACAGTATAGGGCACGCGAAGGACAGAGGGTTTTGAAACAAAGAGAAATATGAGAAAGATTGCAAGCGCAATGAAGACCAGATATATCAGTTTTCTTCTTGTCATTTTCCCGAGCATATTCACCAGCGGCATAAGCACTATTACACCTGCAGCTGACGGTATGATGACAAAGAGCAGCAATGCAAAAAGGGAAAGTGGATAGAATCCGATGGAATACTTCTGGGATAGAGCAAATGCACCTATCAGGGGAATAGCAGCAATGACAGTTGCCCAGGAACAATAGAAAGTATTTTCAAAGAACTTCGCAAGAAAAATGTTCTCAACAGGCAGCGGCAAGGACATCAAAAATTCAACCTCTTTTGACCTGAAAAACGTTGACAGCGCTGTTATCACGCTTGAGAGAAAAATCATGGTAAGAAAGACAAGAAAGGCAAGCCCGATTAAGCGTTTTTCAAGCATCGGTCCAATTACTTCAACAGTTTCAAGAAAATGAAAAATTCGATAGAAGATGATTCCGCCACCGCCGAGAAAACAGGAAATAACAAATATATAGCTTATAATTCGAACAAGGTTCTGCGCTTTAATAATGAAAGTTGCTCTGAAAGCGGATTTGATTCGGATGGAGAGTAATTGAAACATAACAGTACCCGTACCCTTCAAGACACTAAACAACTTTGTTAAAAATTACCGGTGACCATTCCCCTCTTCTGCTTCAATAATCTGCTTAATTGCGCAGTACTCACCGCACATCGTACAAACATTCTCTTCGCCAATTTCACTTGAATTTCTATATTCAATTGCCACATCTTTGTCTATGCACACTTCTATCTGCTCTTTCCAATCAAGCCTTTTTCTACTTTCTGCCATTTTTCTGTCCCAATCTCTATCCTTTCCTCGAACAAAATCGACCGCATGTGCTGCTATCTTCGAAGCAATAACACCACGTTTTACATCAGTAACATCGGGAAGTTTAAGGTGTTCAGATGGTGTGACGTAGCACAAAAAGTCAGCGCCATACAACCCGGCAAGGGCTCCACCACTTGCTCCCGTAATGTGATCATATCCCGGCGAAATATCAGTTACAATAGGTCC
>CBDUQV010000090.1:0-7546 GCA_965369615.1 uncultured bacterium
GAAATCTCTGAGATTACCTTCCCATTATCTCTACATAAAAGAGAACAGGCTCTTTTTTGACTGTTATTTTACAACAGATTATGGGCAGTTTATGGAGCACCTTACACAGGCAAAAGCACTTTTACGAGCAGGTGAATGGGGATTTGCAAAGCAGGAATATCTGCGTGCATTCAAGTTGTTCAGGGGTGAACCGTTTGTGAAGATGTATGATGACTGGTCCGATGATAAAAGACTTGAAATCCTATTCAGTTATGAGACAGAAATCCTCGCTTTTACAAAGGAACTCAAAGCAAGGGGTAGAAAGGAAGAAGCAGCAAAACTACTAAAAAAGACAGAAAAGATAATTCCCTAAACAATCCCATACTCGCTCTCTGTTAATATAAGATTGACTCCTCCATCTGTCATTCTGAGTAATCTGTTCCACATTGACTATGGAAGAATCTGATACCTTGAATGTGTTCGTCGTTCTCCCTACTCCATTCGTCGTTCATTCTCCTTATGGGAAAGCTCATGTCACTTCCTGACTCGCAATGGCATCGATGGAAACAGGAACATTCAGATACCTCTTCTATTTTTCTCTCTTACAAAAACGAATAATCTCTTCAGGGATAACCGGGGTAGCGCCAAGTTTCGTAACTTCCAGAGCAGCTGCAGCGCTTGCAAATCTCATTGAATCTTTCATTGAGCATCCTGCAATCATTGCTAAGGTTACGGCAGCAATTACCGTATCTCCGGCACCTGTAACATCGTAGACATCAAGTGCATGTGGCTCCAAATAGAATGGCTTCTTTCCTTTCTCAACAAGCACCATCCCCTTCTCCCCCATGGTAAGTAAAATTGCCTTTGTTTTTATCTTTTGCTGCAATCTTCTAAGCGTGGTCTCAATAAGATGTTTACCTGTCAGCGTCTTGCCGGTAACCCTTTCAAGTTCCCTTACATTTGGTTTGAAAAGTGTTATATTCTTATAAACAAAGAAATTTTCAAATTTCGGATCAACAGTAACAGGTACTTTCTTCTTATGTGCAAGGACAATAACCTTTTGTATGAGCCTTTTTGTCAATAATCCTTTATTGTAGTCTTCGATAATAATAGCAGAAAAATCAAAGGTAATTTTATCCAGAAATTTTAAAATGCGCTCTTCGATTATCCTCTCAATGTCCTTCGTCTCTTCAATATCAACCCGTACAACCTGCTGATGATGAGCAACAACCCTCTTTTTCACAATGGTTGTTCGTTCTCTATCAATAAAGATCCCTCTATTGCTCATGCCATTTTCCTTCAAAAGAGCCTTGAAATTTCTCCCTGCATCATCCGAGCCCACCACACCAACGAGAAGAGGTTGAGCTCCAAGAGCATATAAATTCTGGGCAACGTTACTTGCTCCGCCAAGAGAAAATGATTGTTTCACTACCTTTACAACCGGAACTGGTGCTTCCGGAGATATCCTTTCAACCTTTCCCCATAGATATTCATCGAGCATAACATCCCCGATTACCAGGACCTTCTTGCCTTTAATCTTGTTGAGGATAAAAATGGCTTTTTCTTTTCGCATACTCCATGCCTATCATACAGGCTCTGCTATGTCAAGAAGAAATAATGGATGGGGCATCCTGCTCCAAAATGTCAGATTTTATTTGACAGCTAAGGTAAGAAATGATATAATAACGAAAATGAATGGGGCTGTGGCGCAGTTGGGAGCGCGTCTGACTGGCAGTCAGAAGGTCACGGGTTCGAATCCCGTCAGCTCCATTATTTCTTTATCTTCAGAACATCAAGAAGATATAAACTACTTAAACACCTCTCCCCATTTAACACGTGCAGTCGAAAACATGAGAATCGCAAGGGTAAGGATTGACCCAATAGTAATTATGAGTCCCGTCCACCCCGGGAAGAAAAATGCATACGAGAAACGAATAAGAAATATCAATACACTTAATCCTGCAACCAGAAAGGCAAAACGGGCACCTGCTACCTTACACATATACCTAATTACCATAAACAAAACAACCGCTGCCGAAATCCAGAATGCTGCATGGATATCAATGTGGTCAACCAGATAAGCATAGAGCACATGAAATGAGAAAACTGCAGCACTGAGGAAGAAAAAGTGCATGGGATGAAGATTTCTTTTCTGCACACTTCCAAAAATCAGTAAGGTTGTCATGAAAAAGAGCAGGGGTATGGGCGCAAACAAACTAATTCTGCTTGCAAGCGGACCTGGATTCATTTTTTTCGGCATCTCCACGCCAATACTGTAACCAGTAACGAGATCATTATACTCCCATTTCATTTTCCAGCCAACAGCGGTCTTTTCCTTCTCAGAAGGAGCAATGGTTCCTGAAGGAAAATCAGGATTATCAAAATTCGTGGTTACCGTGAGAAAAAAATTCTTAACGCTTTTCACACCATCGCCAAAAATGTACATCCAGTCATTCATCCCCTGGGATTTATAGGTAATTTTGACAGCTTTCTCTTCCTGAGGTTCCAGAAGCACAGGAACAGAAATGTAGGTTCCCATTTTCTCATGCCTATCGAATTCCTCTCCATCCAGAACAATACGAAAATCGTCATAGATTGCTCCACTTGCGGGAAACTGAAATTCAATGAAACCACTCACTAACCTATCGCCATAATTCTTAAAGGTGTATTGAGCATCAAAATCAACTTTGTAGGTACTGAACCAGTTAAGTCCTTTCCTCCTGTAATCCAGAGAAAAATCAACATCCATCCTTGTTTGCTCAGGATCATAATAATGCGTTATTTTTTCATCAACATAGAATATTTTCCCCGTTTCCTGATTGACCCGTTTTTGTTTCTCGTAGGTAAAAAAAACAAACAACGGTGCACGCTGTACATGCTCTGAACCCCATAATTCGGCAACACGACCTGTCAGTATGTTATCAGCATTTTTGGTTCTTTGAATAATACTCACACCAAGGATCATCCATCCAATCATTGCAACAAAAAAAATCCCGATCACCGCAAAAACTCTCCAGACAGTCATCATATCCCTCCTTCAAGGTTCTATGCTCTCATTGTTAATCACATTTCCTCATCTTGCATTAGCTATTGTTCTGTCACGCAAATAGCTTTACAGTACTTGTCATAGAGAAAGGATTACTCAGAATGACACCCTTTTCAAACCTGTCCTCAAGAGAAGCGAAGGAATGACAGTAATGATAATTAAGATACATTACACCAGTGTTTGTCACGTATGGTAATAAGAATCATACCGTGCTTAGATACCAAACGCACCATTTTCGCAATCTCTAATAAGGTCATCTGCTTTCAATTTGTAACGCAATGCTATCATAAAAGTTCCAAATTGACAAGAAAAAAGAAATAATATCCACCGAGATGGTCAAACAAAGTCTATTGAATTTCTGACAAATTGTGTGTGTTCTTTCATTTCGCAAAAATATGAAAAAAACGCTTGCTTTTTTTGCAAATTTGTGTCATTCTGATATGTTATATTCTTTAGGGATAGAATAGCTTCATTCCCATCCCTGGAAAGAGGTTTGGTTTTGATAACTGTTTCAATTGATGGACCTGCAGGATCTGGAAAAAGCACTACTGCAAGATTGGTTGCACAAAAATTAAAATGCCTGTATATAGACACTGGTGCTATGTACAGGGCAGTTACCTTCCACGTGCTTTCCCTTGGCGTTAATCCGCATGATGAAAAAACTGTCGTTGAAGTTGTGAGAAATTCAGATATCAAGTTCGTTAACAAAAAAGGAGAGCTTGCAATCTTACTGAACAAAAAGGATGTAACAAAAGAGATTCGGTCTGTAAGGGTAACACAGCATGTTTCACTCATATCAAGCTATCGTGGAGTACGCGAGCATCTTGTTGCATTGCAGAGAGAAATGGCAGAAAATAGTAATATCGTTTGTGAGGGAAGAGATATTGGAACAGTTGTTTTTCCCAATGCTGATATAAAAGTTTACCTTGATTGTTCTATCGAGGAGAGGGCAAAACGAAGATTACTTGATCTACAAAGGGCACATGTACGGAAAACACTTGAAGAGCTTAAGGAAGATATAAGGAAGCGTGATACAATGGACAGCGAAAGAGAGTTTTCTCCTCTCAGAATTCCTGATGGAGCGGAAATTATCGACACAGCAAACATTACAATACGGGAACAGGTAGAAAGAGTGCTCGACCTTATTTATTCTCTTGAGGACATATAGATGCAGTTACATATTTATATTACAGCAATAATTACCTCCCTATTTATGAAAATTTTTATGGGACTCAAGATTGAAGGTTACCTTAATATTCCACGACGGGGTGGGCTCATTGTTGCCGCCAACCATGTGTCAAATTGGGATCCGATAGTTCTTGGAGTTTCAGCTGCATTACGACGGGAACTCTTTTTTCTGGCAAAGGAAGAACTGTTTCTACCCAATAAATTCTATACTTTACTCATAAGTAAATACAATGCTATAAAATTGAAACGGGACGGCGTCGATAAAAAAGCCATTCGGATTTCATCCAATCACTTGCAAAGAGGAAGAACTATTGTTATCTTCCCTGAAGGGGAAAGAAATCGCCATCCCGAAAAAGGGCTCCTCAAACCACAACCGGGTGTTGGTTATCTTGCATTGAAGACCAAATCAAAAATTATTCCGGCATACATTCATGGAACAACGGAACGAATGATGGCACTGCTTTCAAGAAAGAAGAGGATTTCTGTACGCTTTGGAAAGCTTATCGATACATCGCAATTTCAACAAAGGACATCTCTTCTCAAGCGAAGTATTGCTCTGAGTAATTATGTAATGAAGGAAATTAATTTTCTATCATCCTATGGTAAAAATAATATTAGCTGATAAAGCCGGATTCTGCTTTGGAGTTAAACGTGCAATGTCAATTGCTGAGGAGACTGCAAAAAACAGTTGTGGAAAACTCGTATATACATACGGACCTCTCATACACAATCCGCAAGCAGTATCACAATTGAAATCCATCGGTGTTAATCCCATTAGTAATCTGGATAATGTCGAACCGGGGAAACTCATCGTTCGCTCTCATGGTTTGCCACCTCAGATAATAGACGCAGCGAAAAAAAAAGGATTCGAAATAATTGATGCAACCTGTCCCTTTGTGCGCAGAGCACAAGACCTTGCCAGGATGCTCCTGAAGGAAGAGTATGAAGTTGTTGTAATTGGCGAAGCTGATCATCCTGAAGTAATTGGTATCGCTGGTTATGCAAATGGTAAAGCTGTGATAATCGAAAAGGAAGCTGATATAGCAAAAATAACGAACAAAAAGAAAATCGGTATCGTTACCCAAACGACCCAATCAATGGAAGCCTTTAAGGATCTTGTAGCAAAAATTCTGGAAATTGGGAAGGAAATACATATCTTCAATACAATATGCGGTGCGACTCAGGAGCGCCAAACAGCAACGCTCAAACTCGCAGAAAGCGCAGACATTATGCTCATAATTGGCAGCAAGAACAGTGCAAATACAACTCACCTCGCACAACTTTCAAAGAAAACCGGCAAACCCACATACCATATTGAAACAGCAAGAGAAATTAATGCCGATTGGCTCAAAGGAAAGAATGTTATTGGAATATCAGCAGGCGCATCCACACCAAGATATGTCATAGAGGATGTAATTTCACATCTGGAATATATGAAAGCTCATACTTCCGATCCTGCGGGATCGAGATTATTATACAAGGATGAAGTGTTAAATTACTGATAAAAAAACAACAAAACAAACCAAAAAAACCCAGCCGGAAAAAACCAAAACGTCTCTCTTTGACATCCCGATGCTCTCACAAGCTGAAATGGAAGAGCTTTACAACAGCCACGCTATTGATGTTAAGAACAGGGGAATAGTCAAAGGAAAGATCATCAAGATTACCCCAAAGGAGGCAATCATTGACCTGGGGCTCAAATCGGAGGGATGTATTCCCCTTACTGATTTCGCCAATACCGAAAGCGTAGAAATCGGTAATATGGTGGAGGTTTTCCTCGAAGATTTCGAAGATGACGAAGGTTTTGCTCTCATCTCCAAACAGAAAGCTGACTTCATGAAGGTCTGGGATTTCATTTATGAAAAACATAAAAAACAGGAGTCAATCGAAGGTGAAATTATACGAAGGGTAAAGGGAGGAATGATCGTAAACGTTGGCGGTGCTGAAGCATTCCTACCCGGATCACAAATAGATTTCCATCCAGTGAGTAATCTTGATGCCCTTCTCGGTCAGAAAATCAAGGTAAAAGTAATCAAACTTAACAGAAAACGAAGGAATATTGTTATTTCAAGAAGAGTCATTCTTGAAGAAGAAAAGGAAAAAGCAAAACAGAAACTCCTTGCGGAACTCGAAGAAGGAATTGAAATGGAAGGAGTTGTTAAGAACATTACAGATTTTGGTGTCTTTGTTGACCTGGGCGGAATTGATGGACTCCTCCATATTACCGATATGTCCTGGGGAAGAATCTCGCATCCGTCTGAACTTGTAGCAATAGGAGACAAAATCAAAATAAAAATCATAGCCTACGATGCTGTGAAACAACGAGTATCTCTTGGCATGAAACAGCTCTATCCCTACCCCTGGGAGAATGTCAATGAAAAGTATCCCGAAGGAAAGAAAGTCCGTGGAAAAATTGTTTCAATCGCTGACTATGGAGCATTCGTCGAACTGGAAAAGGGAGTTGAAGGTCTTATCCATATTTCAGAAATGTCATGGACAAAACATATAAAACACCCTTCACAGATTCTTGCAATTGGTGATGTCGTAGAAGCCATCGTCCTTGATGTAAACAAGGAAAGAGAACGCATTTCCCTGGGATTGAAACAATTAGATCCAGATCCGTGGAAAGCAATCGGAGAGAAGTATCCCGTGGGTACAAAAATAACAGGCAAGGTCCGCACACTTACCAATTTTGGTGCCTTTATCGAGATTGAAAGCGGGATCGACGGTCTTATTCACATTTCGGATTTTTCATGGACTGATAGAGTCAAACATCCAAAGCATTTCCTTGAAAAAAGTCAAAAAGTGGAATGTATTGTTCTTGAAATCGATCCTGCAAGAAGAAGAATTTCGCTCGGTATGAAGCAGCTTTCGAAAGATCCATTTGATGCCCTTGTAAAAAACATTGGAGCAGGAACTGTGGTTAAAGGGAAAATTGTTGAGACAATCGACAAGGGAATTGTTGTAGAATTTAATGATAAGTTGCGCGGATTCGTTCCGATTTCTCAGCTTCAATGTGAAGACTTTCATAAACCTGCCGATAAGTACACAATAGGTGACTCAATCAATCTTAAGATAGTTGATATCAATGCAAAGACAAGACGAATAATACTGAGCGAAAGGGATGCCTTAAAAGAGATTGAACGAAGTGAGTACAAGGACTACTTGGCTACAGAAGAAACCGGGAAAAAGTCCGATGAGGAAGCACAGCAAGAAGAAAAGCAGGAAAAGGAGCAGGAACAAGAAGAGGAGCAGGAGCAAGAAAAGGAGCAGGAGCAAGAAAAGGAGCAGGAGCAGGAAAAGGAGCAGGAGCAAGAAGATCCTCAAGCATAA
>CBDUQV010000091.1:0-7506 GCA_965369615.1 uncultured bacterium
TTCAATTCGCTGAAGAAGTTGGAATTGTAACGGGTTTACTAACGAATGGAGAAACCTGTGCTGATTTGAAATATACAAACGCACTGGTTGATGCGGGACTTGATCACCTTCAGATTACAGTAGAATCGCACACGAGAGAGGTGCACGATCAACTCATTGGGGAAGGGACGTGGGAAAAAACGATACGAGGACTTGAAAACGCACTTGCTACCCCGCTCTACTGCGTTGTGCATACAACGTTTACAAAGAAGAATTACACTGAGATACCGCAACTCATTTCTTTCTTAAAACAAAAGGGTGTCTATGCCATTGCGGGTGATGCCTTAGAGGAAGGAAGTGTTGTAAAAGATAAGGGATTAGCCCTTGCGAAGAATGAAGTGAGGAGTGTAATCGATACCTTACGTGCAATTACTGAGAAGGATAACATATCTTTCGTCTGGTATGGTGAAGGAGCTACTGAGGGCGCGGATGAAACGAGTGTTGTATGGGAGTACAGTATGTGTGTTGAGCCAGATGGTGATGTAATGGCTTGTGAATGCGATTATATGAGTTTCGGAAATATTCTACGGGATAGTTGGAAAGCCATCTGGGATAAATCTGTTCAGTACAGCAAAAAATAAAAAGAGACAGGGAATGTTACGTTAATAATCGGAGCGTATTCTTTTCGTCTTTGTATGTCCTGTTGCAATTCTTACATTTCGCCTTTTTGTTACTTACGAGGAGTTTTGTTCCACACCTGCATATCCAGCCATCCTGTTGTGCAGGGTTTCCTTTAACGATGGAGTAATCTTTAACATTCTTTGTTACAACAGCACCGCAGCCGACAAATGCCCATTTGCCAATGGTGATCCCACATACAATGGTTGCATTTGCTCCTATAGTTGCGCCTTCCTTTACCAGTGTTGGGATCCAGTTGCCCTGTTTGGGATAGGGCGCTCGGGGATTAAGATCATTGATGAAAACCGCTGAAGGGCCAACAAAGACATTGTCCTCAAGAGTTACCAGATCAAAGATACTCACGTTATTCTGTATCTTCACGCAGTTGCCTACCACCGCCCTGGAGGCAATATAGCAGTTCTGTCCGATAATGCAGTCATTTCCTATTCTTGCACCTTCCCTGATATGGGAGAAATGCCAGATCTTTGTTGATTTTCCTATCGTGGATCTTTTATCGACAACAGCAGTTGGATGGGCAAAAAATGGTTTCATAATTTTCAAAAGGTAAAAAGAAGATTGATGAAAAATACGTTATCCTGTTCCTTCCAATCCAGGACGTTGCGTTTATTCTCAATGCTGTAGGTTCTCCATCCTGGTGTGAATTCAGAAGAAGCAAATGGCTTAACGAAAAGTGAAACATCAAAACATGTGGTTGTTTCTATGATTCCTGATGGTAGTGGTGGATGGGGCTCAGTTCCTGGTTCCCATGGATCGTAAATTCTTCCTTCTCCCTTTCTCTTGTATCCGAAGTGAAGTTGCGGTATAACATTCCAGAACAGAAATTCCCTGAGCGTAATATCAAATCCATGTGCATCAGGTCCGAAAGGATGCCCGAGAGGAAGATGGTAGTTTGAGTATGTGTTTTCTGAATATTTGTGGCTGTAAACCCATTTTGAAATTCGTGCATATTCTGCTATTATTTCAAGTCTTGGAAAACCAAGTGGTTCTGCTACATGGATACCGGCAAGAAGCCCAATTTTATTCGGCGCAGGAGGCGTTGATTCGTACTGAAAGTCATCAATGAGAAATTCAGCATAGATGCTGTTTTTTTCCAGGAGGAAGAATGATATATCAAAACTCCAGAAGATATTGTCGCGGTCACCTCTGTTGTACTGTTCTCCATAGAGAATGAGTAGTGGATTGAGGTATCCTGGTTCGATCCTGTCCGAATAAATTACACATTCATTAAATCCAAATGTAAATCCCATAAAATCTTTTATTTCAAGTCTATGCCCGGAGATATATTTGTTTGAATCAACATTTACTACTATGAAATAGGATGAGAATCTTAGCGAGCTTACGTTAAATGTAGCATTGATACCGTCAAAGTAAGGATAGTTGTTTGATAAAAGAAGTGTGCCGAATCGTCCGGGGCCGAGCCAGTATACGTTTCTTCCTGCGGTAATATTGAAATGAGCGAATGAAAGATTAATGACGGCAGTTGGTGTTGTTCCACGAAAATCTTTAAATGCTCGAGTCCCAAGTGTATCCCGCATATCTGTTTTTCCAGCGTTGCGTATACGTATGTACTCACTGCATGAAATATGCTTGCCTAAAGCACCCCACACTGAGAGGTTGAATACTGCTGACCCGTTATTATTAGTGGTAAGCATGGTTTCGATACTGCCTTCTTCCTTGAGAATAATATCCCTACCGCGGTAGAGAATTCGCGGAGTATTCCTGAAATCTCGCAAAAAGTCTGGATAGAATTCCTCGTACAGGGATGAAAGGAGATCTTCTTCTACCGTATCGAGTTTAAGCGTTCCACTAACAAACTGCTCTCGTACCTGTTCAAGCGCATTATGGACATCTTCGCGCGTTACCGGTTTTGTTTGCAGATTAATTGTGAGAATTCTTTCAGTGGCAAAATAGTGGAGGATCTGGTATGACCAGTGATTCAGTGGAATGGGAACATTCTCCTTTGCAGGAAGTGAAGCTGAATTTCCTATTGCTAACAGGAGGACAAAAGGAACAACAATCCAATTTTTCATTGCTCTATTTCTTTGTAAACCAATTACAGGTATTCAGTAATCCTTTTTTGAGATCTATCTGAGCTTCCCACCCCAGATCTCTCTTCGCTCTTTCGATATTAAGAACGTTTCTATCGAGTTCCCCGGATCTCTTTGGTGCGAATTCGGTTTTATTCTTCTTCTGGATAGTACTGGAGATCACTTCATGGAGCCTGTTAACACTTGTTGGAATGCCGGTACCGATATTATAGATGGATTTGCTTCCTTTATCGATACAGAGGATGTTTGCTCTTGCAACATCGTCAACGTAAACATAGTCACGTTCAAGTTCGCCACCGCCGAAGAGCACAGATTTTTTTCCATTCATAATCTGTCCGATGAAGATGGAAACAACACCTGCTTCTCCTTTGGGATCCTGTCTGGGGCCGTAAACATTTGCGTATCGAAGTATCGTATAATCAAGGTTTTTCCATGCGCCAAAGCATTTTATGTATCCTTCTCCAGCAAGTTTGGCGACACCATATGGTGAGATGGGATTTGGTGGATTGTCTTCTACAGCTGGCTCAGGGGTTTCACCGTAGATAACACCACCTGATGATGAAAATATGAATTTTTTGACATTGTATTGAGTGCTCAGATTTAATAGATGTATCGTACCCAAGATATTTGATCGTGCATCGCACATCGGGTCTATTACTGATTTCCTCACATCTATTTGAGCAGCAAGATGGAAAACAAAAGCAGGCTTATACTGCTTGAAAACATTTCTCATTTCTTTATCATTAATATCCATCTTGAGGAATTTTGCTGCCTGGTTAAGGTTATCCTTCTTGCCTGTGGTAAGATTATCAACGACGATTGTAGTATGTCCGAGATCGATTAATCTATCAGCGACGTGGGATCCAATAAAGCCAGCACCTCCTGTCACAAGGATATTCATTGTGTTATACTGTATCATAGTCAAAGGCTTTGGTCAATAGAAAAATAGATGAGTAGGAGAATGGGCATTGCTACTGTAATGTATCTCAATTATCTTTAATGTCATTCCTTTGATTCTCTTGAGGACAGGTTTGAAAAAGGTGTCATTCTGAGTACTCCTTTCTCTATTGACTCTGGAAGAATCTCTGAGATAGATAAAACCGAGATTCTTCGGGCTTCTTACGGAGCCCTCAGAATGACAAGTACTGTAAAGCTATTTGGGTGACAGAACATTAAGAAATCCAAGTAATTTGGATATAATCAATGTAATTAGATCTCGATGAATAGTTTTGCTGAGACCTCATAGAATTTCTTTGACAATGTGAATTATTTTTGATAGTTTATGAGAAGTGAATAGTAAAATAAGCGTTGTTATTCCCACATTGAATAGGAAAGAGAGTCTGAAGCGACTCCTTGATGCACTTCAAAGAGAAGATTACCCTCATGATGATTTAGAAGTAATCGTTGTTGATGATGGTTCTTGTGATGGAACCAGGGAATTGCTTCATTCTTATTCACCGGATTTCAAACTCGTTACTATCATACACGACAAAAATAAGGGAAGTGCTGTAAGCAGAAACGATGGGATTAGAACAGCATCCAATGGTATTATTCTTTTCCTTGACGACGACCTTGTCCCTGAGAAAGGAATTCTGTCTCAGCACGGTAAATATCACAATGAGAAAAAAATTGCTGTTATTGGAGATATACTCTATAGAGAAACATTCACAACACGGTGGATCTCTCGATACTTAAGTACACGGGGAGTCCATAAGATTTCTCCCGGTGAGAAGATTCCCTTTAAGTGCTTCTGGTCGAGCAATGCTTCGGTGAGAAAAGAGCATCTGCTTCATGTCGGTCTCTTCGACGAGGATTTCAAGGGAGCAGGTGGTGAGGATATTGAAATTGCTTATCGGCTCGATAGGGGGGGAATTACATTCCTCTATGAAAAAGATGCTGTTTGCTACCACAAACCTGTTTCTCTTTCTGAATTACTTGAAAAACAGGAATCCTTCGTAAAAAAGGCGCTTCCGATTCTTCTTAAAAAAAATGAAATATTTAATACGATTTTTAAACTTGACCTTTTAGCAAATCCGTTCATACGATTCAGTATGAATCCTGTTATGTACTATGCTATCAGAACATTGAGTTCTCTATTACTTTTCTTGTACATCCCGCCCATTTTCATTGATTATTTACTATTTTACAAAAGAACACGTTAAGAGTGCAATTTTTGCATGCACTTAGTCTCTGTATCACAAAGGTTTACATAAACGGTGCAGAATTTGCATCACTATCATCGTTTATGAGCGTCGGCACAGGCTAATAACTATATACTGATGCGGGATTTACAGAAATGCGTATATGGTGGCATAGAATTTGCTTAAGTAAAAGGTAGTAGAATATCGATAAAAAATGTAAAAGAGAGGAATTTTATAAATTATTTGATCCTTCTGATTTTTTCCTGTTTTTTGAACCAGTCGATTACATGGACGACGAAAACAGCATTACCACAAGTTAGATCAGGTCCAGGCTGTGCAGTGGTCAATGACACTGTCTATGTTATTGGCGGATCTACTGGCACTCTTCAGAATACGAATTATGTCTATGATCCTGCAACAGACTTATGGTCAACAAAGGCACCAATGCCAACTCCCCGTTCGCACCTTGGTTGCGCGGTGGTGGGTGGTAAGATCTACGCAATCGGCGGCTTTGTAGGTGGTGTACAAACAGACACTGATGTTGTAGAGGTGTATGACCCGGTAACCGACTCCTGGTCAACAAAGGCACCAATGCCAACATCAAGATATGCTTTTGCCATTGCAGTGGTTGCAAATAAGATTTACGTAATGGGTGGAATACTTCCAGTCGTGGCAACAGTTGAGGAGTATGACCCTTTGTTCGATTTTTGGACAACAAAAACATCAATGCCGACAAGGAGGTTCGGACCAGCTTGTGGCGTAATCAGAGATACAATATTTGTCTTTGGAGGTTCATACAACGTTGGATCAAGAGATACTCTTGTTAATGAGTGTTATTATCCGCTTACGAATAATTGGACTACTAAGGCACCTATGTCTTTCAATAGATATGCTAGTGGCGGTTTCTCATATAACAATGAAGCGTATAGTGTGGGAGGATATAATTATTCCTCTTATTTTACTACTATTGAAGTTTATGATCCTGTCGGAAACAGTTGGTCAACTGAAACACCGATGAACTATGCTCGACAATCTGTCGCAGTAGGACTTGTTGGAAACAAGGTTTATGTGATAGGTGGATGGAATAGTGGCGCACTTGCATACAATGAAGAAGGAGAGCTTACCCCAATGTCCGTAGAACTCACCTCTTTTGATGCAATATCCTATGATTTCTATATAAAACTGAGATGGTCGTTGGCCAGTTCCGATGAAGTCTATCAGTGTATCGTCAAACGTTCCACCATTAAAGACGGGGATTATTTGGAGATTGCAAGGATTCCGGGTAGTGGTTCCTCACCATCACCTAACTCATATTCATATAAAGATGGGGATGTAGGAGTTGGAATTCGTTATTACTACAAACTTGGTGTGGTGAAAACGAATGGAGACACACAATGGTACGGACCTGTATCTGCATTTGTGACAATTGCCAAGCCATTGTTGTCCATTTCACCGAATCCCATAAAAGATAAGGCAGTGATTAGTGTTCAGTGCTCGGTACCCAGTGTTGAGACGGAAATTGCAGTAAGTATTTATGACTTGACTGGAAGATTAGTCACATCTTTTCCGCTACCCACCACCCACTTATCACTGACCACTGCTGTTTCCTGGGATACAAAAAAACTTCCACCGGGAGTCTATTTCATCAAACTGAAGGCAGGAGAATTTCTAATTTCAAAGAAAGCAATAGTTTTGAGATGACAAAGGAGCTATAATGAAAGGATTTGAAAATATCAAAGTACTCATTTTGATATTTTGTATGGTAGTAGGGGTTGAAAAACTGCATTCGGCGGGAGAAGGTTGGGGATGGGGTGGCAACTGGTACGGACAGCTTGGAGATAATTCCACTACCAATCGCACGACCCCGGTCCAGACTCATATTGTAAAGAATCTTATCTCAATTGACGGTGGATGTGATTATTCACTTGGAGCAAAGCTGGACGGGACGGTCTGGGCATGGGGAAGAAACAACTATGGTCAGCTTGGGGTTAATAGTAACACTAACTATGATGAGCCAATTCAGACGTGGAACCTAACGAATGTTGTCACAGTTGCCACAGGATATTATCATGCACTTGCGCTGAAATCAGACGGAATAGTCTGGGCATGGGGAAGCAACTCCCAGGGACAGGTTGGTGACAACACCTCAACAAACCGCCTGGTGCCTGTCCAGACTCATATTGTATCGAATATTATCGAGATTGATGCAGGGGTTTGGCATTCACTTGCATTAATGTCGGATTCTACTGTTTGGATCTGGGGGCGCAACAATGAGGGTGAGGTCGGGGATAATACAACCACCAATCGCTTTGAGCCGGAGAGCACCCATATAACACCAGATGTTATTGCAATTGCTGGAGGAGCGGTCACTTCACATGCGATCAAGTCAGACAGTACGCTCTGGTCATGGGGAAGTAATACCTTTGGACAACTTGGCATTAATTCTTCAGGAGTAAACCAACTTCTCCCCTGTTCAACCCATATTACGGATGTTATTGCAGTTGATGGAGGAGATGGTCATACGATAGCATTGAAATCTGACGGAACGGTATGGTCCTGGGGAAGGAATAATGATGGACAGTTAGGTATTGGTTCGACGGGAGGGAATCAACTTGTGCCTGTTCAGACGAATATCACAG
>CBDUQV010000092.1:0-7456 GCA_965369615.1 uncultured bacterium
TATTACCGATTTTAAGGTTATCAATGATAGCCTTATTAACATCTGTTATTATATTTTTCACAAAGCTATTTATCTCTACAATTTCTCCATTTACCTTGAGGACTATAGGCTCATCCATTTTCTTTCTCCAATAGGTTCACAATTTCTTCAACCTCATCCCTTTTGAATTGAGGGATATCAGCATCTACTCTATCATCAGAGATAATGGCAATTGGTTTCTCCTTGAGAGGACGACGTTTTTCCATAATACCAATCACCTCAATTTTTTTGATACCGTTCCAGTTTCTACCACCCTCTACTAAAACAAAATCGCTATTCGGGAAGTACCGCTCAATTAAGTCTTTAGGGTTATCACCGTTATTCCGAAAGAACAATGCTCTGTCACTTTTTGACACTAAGAGAACAGGGTCAGCTCCCTTCTCCCTGAGACGGTATGAATCTTTTCCTTTGCTGTCGACTTCGCAGGCAACTGAACTACTCTTCACTGCCCCCACCGAATACCTTCTTTTTTTAAGTTCGGTAATTATCTTCGTAATAAGTGTGGTCTTCCCACTGTTAGAATGCCCAATAAATGAGAAAATTCGTATCATAAGCAAAAAAAAATCGAAGGGGTCAGGTATAAGTGCCTGACCCCTCTTCATAACTTAGAAGAACAATTGTGTCTGCACTATGAACTGATCATCATCCGGATCATCTGCACCAGCAGGCACCTCATTCGTCTTCATGATGTAGTTCGCTGAAAACTTGACATGATCGCCAACGAGACGGAAGTTCATGCCGCCGGTGATCCATGTTACTGCATTATCATCCACATCCGTATTGGGATCAAATGCCTCATAGCGTCCCAGGATCTCAACAACAGGATTGACGTGGAATCCAAGATGTGCATAGTAACCGGAACTGCTCACATCATCGATCCCTTCGCCCATCTCATCAGTTCCCATCACGTATTCACCCTTGAAGATAACAGTCATCTGCTCGTTAAGCGGGTAGGTAACGATTGCACCACCACCGAAACGATTTTTGGCAAGGTCAGCTTCACCTGCCATGAGCATGTTGCCGAACCAGCCATAGCCAAGAACCTGAAGGAATTCAACAGGCTTGATGACCACTGAGGCAAGTGCATCCTTGGCATCATTGTCATCACCCGTGAGCGATGAACCATAACCGTTGAACACACCAAGGTTGAGATCAAAGTAATCCAGCTTTGTCGTTGTCTGGATACCATTCTGTTTCCACATAGCATACGCCTGGACAAGTAACGGATAGTTTACCATATCGAGCTTTGCCGTTGACATGGGCATGTAATGGGTGAATGCAGGGCAGAAACGACCGATGGCGAAGCTTGTCATGGGAATGAAGTCCGTGAAGATAAACTTCGTATCAAGAATATACGGCGAAGCAAGACCCTCGGTCTGTATAAAGTATTTAACCTGATCTGTGATGGTGCCCCAGAAAAGCAGTCTTGAACGCTTCAACGAAAATGCTGTCTGTACTGCGGTGGTATCCATATTGTAGGTGAACCAGGATTGCATTACGCCACCGATCTTAAGTGTCCCATAATGAGCGAGAATGCCCTCATCCTGAGCGGATAGGGGGAGTACAAAGATCATAAGGCATAAAACAGCAAGGATAAATCCCTTCATCAATACACCTCCTTTTGTTATAATTGGTGGGCACGGGTTCGTAACCATACCCACCGGTTTCTGTTGTCTATCAACAGATTCATCAACACTTTTCTTTCTCTTTTTCAGCTACTTCCTGCTGTCTAACTGTTTTAAGATAGCCAATTGCAAGACCCACAGCTGCCGCCGTGAGCGTAACAGCACTGAAAGGTTTGAGAGCATTACGGAGTAAACCAATATCCTCTGAAACCTTCGGGTTTTTCGGCAAGTCGAAGAAGAAATCAAGCCCCTCCGGAAGGAGGTAGATCTTATGTTCTCCCTTCAACTCGTTGAGACCGTAAATATAAGGTGTCTTTCCTGCCTTTTTGAGCATGTTTGCTCTTGCTTTTGCTATCTTGACAATCTCGTCCCTATCACCAAAGACAAGCGCATCATTGGGACAGGTCTTGACGCAGGCTGGCTCAAGACCCTCCGAGAGCCTGTCAATACAGAACGTGCATTTCGTTGATTTCTCCGCCTTCTCATCAAGACGCGGAACACTGAACGGACAGTACTCAACGCAGGCACCACAACCAATGCAGCGCTCCCTGTTCACGTAAACAGCTCCTGTAGCCTTATCAAGAGTCATTGCCTTTGGTGTTACAGGACAAACAGCAACACAAGCCGGGTCTTTGCAGTGCATACATTGATGCTTTCTGAATGCCCATAACATGTTGCCATCTGTGTACTTCTCGTAAAACTTCACCAGAGTATAGGTTAAAGGAGATAAATCCTTCGGGTTTTGATAACCAGGTCCACCGAAGAATTCGGTTTTCTCAGCGGGCAAATCATTCCACTGTTTGCAAGCTACCTGACATCCCCTGCAGCCCATACATTTGGCAAGGTCAAAAAGAATCGCTTTTTCAGCCATTTTTTTACCTCCCTTATGCTTTCCTCAGATTAACAAGGAATGCCTTGAATTCCGGAATCAGCGTATTGGCATCCCCTGCATGCATTGTCAGGCAGTTCGCACTATCTCCTTTGCCCACACCTATGTACCCAAAATGCCATGTGAGCCCTATCTGATCAACGACTTTGCCATTGAGCTTGAAAGGCTGGAATCTATCAGTAACGAGTGCATACGACTCAATTTCGCCTCTCAGATTCCATACCTTTATCTTGTCACCGTTTTTAATCCCCTTCTTTTTGGCAAGTGACTTACTCATCTCACAGAACATGTTGGGCATGAGTTCCACAAGCCAGGTGAGATTTCTCGTCATCTGACCTGCCTGCCACAATTCAGAAACCCGGTATGTTGTAGCAACGATAGGAAATTCCTTGCAACCACCAATCTTGTTACAGTCGGATTCGCAGATCATCGCAACAGCAACAGGATTGTTCTGAACGCTTGACAGGGCATTGGTAACTGGTGCTTCAATCGGTTCGTAATGCTCCGGAAACGGACCATCTGCAAGCCCCATACCAAAGAGACGTGCATGACCTTCGGGTTTCATAATGAAGGCACCGATATTCTTCTCCGGATGAACGGTCTTGCCATAATCGGGAACATCACCAACCCACTTTTCACCATTCCACTGAATAACCGGCTTCTTGGGACTCCACGGGTTTCCCTTGGTATCGCAGGAAGCCCTGTTGTAGATGATCCTTCTGTTGACTGGCCAACACCATGACCAGTTTGGATACAAACCAATACCGGTCGGGTCTTCAAGTCCTCTCCGAGCCATCATGTTGCCATCCTCATTGTAACTTCCCGAATAGAGCCAGTTTCCGCTCATGGTTGTTCCGTCATTTTTGAGCTTGGTAAAGTTCGCCAGCAGTTTTCCTGATGTTAAATCATACCCATTGATCTCCTTCGCAACATCCTTGGGATCGGGATGCTCACCATAGGGCCAATGCAGCTTTGTTACGGGATCGGGATACTTACCACCTCTCTTCTTGTACAGGTCCTGAAGTTTGAGCATAATATTGCTCAGTATCCAGAGATCCTCTTTTGCATCTCCCGGTGGGTTCGCACCCTTATAGCGCCACTGCGCCCATCTTCCGCTGTTTGTAATACTTCCCTCTTTCTCAAATGAAGCAACAGCAGGGAGACGAAAGACCTCTGTTTTGATTTTCTTGGGATCCATCCCCGGACCTTTCCAGAACGATGATGTTTCAGTATCCCACAGGTCAGCGGTAACCATCCAGTCGAGGTTCTTCATTGCCAATCGCTCAAGGTTTGCATTGGGACCACCAACTGCTGGATTCTGCCCCATAATAATAAATCCCTTGACAGTACCCTTTTCCATCGCCTCGAATAAACGTATGTGGGAATAGTTGTCACCCGCTTTGGGAAGGTAGTCAAATGCAAAATCATTGTTTTTTGTTGCAGCTTTACCCCAGAATGCTTTCAGGAGACTGATGGCAAACTTCGGGTAATTCTTCCAGTAATTAACGCTCTTTGCGTCTTTGGAGACAGGGGTACATCGTTTAAGGTATGTTTCCAGATTTGTGTCAGTGGTTTTGGGGACCTTGAGGTATCCCGGAAGAATATGAAAAAGAAGACAATGATCCGTTGAACCCTGCACATTGGATTCACCTCTCAAAGCATTGATACCTCCGCCTGCAACTCCCATATTCCCCAGAAGCAACTGAAGCATTGCATAGCTCCTGACGTTTTGCGTTCCATGCGTACTTTGTGTTGCCCCCATGGCGTACATAATCGTACCTGATTTCTCTCTCTTTCCCGTACTGCAGTACATTTTGGCAACCTTAAGAAAAAGATCTGCGGGACATCCCGTAACTTTGGAAACAGTAGCAGCATCATAACGAGCATAGTGTTTTTTCATAAGCTGGAACACGCAGTAAGGATCCTTCAACGTCTTATCCTCTTTTGGAACACCTTTATCATCAAGTTGGTATTTCCATGTTGTCTTATCATACTTCTGTTTCTTCTTGTCAAACCCAGAGAAATAACCATCACTAAAGGAGAAGCCTTCATGAATAATGTGAGCCGCATTAGTAAATTCGGCTACATATTCCTTATTGTACAGTTTGTTTCTCAGGCAGTAATTGATCATTCCTCCGATGAAAGCAATATCCGTTCCTGATCTCAACGGTGCGTAGATATCCGCCTTTGATGATGTTCTGGTGAACCGAGGATCGACACTGATAAGCGTTGCTCCCCTTTTCTTTGCCTCCATGATCCACTTGAAAGAGATGGGGTGGTTCTCAGCAGCATTACTACCGATAATAAAAATACAATCACTGTTCCTGAGATCAATCCAGTGATTGGTCATTGCACCTCTACCAAAACTCTCCGCCAGACTGGCGACTGTTGCAGAATGTCATATACGTGCTTGATGCTCAAGGTAGACGATGCCAAGCGCACGTGACATTTTGGAGTAGAGGTAGCATTCTTCATTATCAAGTGCAGCCCCACCGAGCGCAGCGATTGCTTCGATCCTGTTCACGACTGTGCCGTTTTTGTCTTTCGTAATCCAGTACTTATCTCGCGTTTCCTTAATTCTCTTGGCAATCTGGCTCAGCGCCCAATCCCAGGTTTTTTCTTCCCATTTGTCAGAGTATTTTGCCCTGTAGTGAACCTTGGAAAGTCTTTCTGGGCTGCTCGCAATCTGTGCGAGCGCAGCACCTTTACTGCAGAGTGAGCCTTGATTTATCGGGTGGTCGGGATCACCTTCCGTATTGACAACTTTGCCTTCTTTTGCGGCTACAACAATACCGCATCCAACTCCACAGTATGGACATATTGTTGTTGTCTCCTTTGCGTACTTTATCTTGAACGGTTGTGCATACGTTGCCTGCGGCTTAAGAAGGCTCATGCCAAGACCACCTAAAACTGCACCAGCTGTCGTTGCACCGGATATTTTAATGAATGTTCTTCTCGACAACTCCATCCTTACACCTCCTTTCGCTTTTTTTTATCTTATGTAAGATAATTGTCTCTTCACCTCCTTCCATCAAATATTAAATTCTTTTATATCCTTCCTTTTCTGCAAGAGTATCCAGAAAGACCGTCATAAGATCTTCTGTTTCAAAAATAGTTTTCTCATCCTTACTTCGCTTTCGTTCATCAACCGTTTTTACATATCCTTTGCACTCATCGCAAACATCAACCCGATAGGGACTCTTTGCTTCAAGGTAAAAATACCGAAGCGAGTCCTGGTTCTCGTTATCGCAGAAGGGACACTTGATCCTCTGGAACACCCATTCCGTTCCGCAGAGTGGACACCATAACAGCCTGCGCCCTACCTCCTTTTCGAACTTCGCCATAGCAGCTGTAGTGCCACAGATGGGACAGCTTCCCTTCTTCCATTTGTAATCTTCAATGAAGTTCTGCTTCTCTGCGGCGCAGAGCTCAAAAATCGGTTTATAAACGGAAAAAGTAACAGAATAAAGAAGCTCCTTATTCACGCCAGCCTTTTTTGAAATAGATGAAAAATATTTCTGGTTGCTCACTGCCACATTCTTCTGCAATTTCATGAGGTCTATTTTTCCACTCTTAATTGCCTTCATAAATTTCGATAGTGATTGTTTCTCCCCACTTCCAAATGTTGTTCTTATTTCACATATTTTTTTGAAAATGTCAAGCAGAAAATTCCTGTTAATCACAATTTTTGAAAAATCAGCAATGGATTCTCCTCTTTTGAGTTTCTCTTTGCTAACACCAGTGAACGCAGGCGATATCTTTATCTTTTTCTTTGCTTTTCTCTTAACATCAAGCCCAAATATAAAAACCTGCTCAATATTGGAAAGAGATTCCTTTTCAAACTGTTTGGACTCCCGTACATTTTTTATTCCCTTTCTTATCTGTCCAATGGTTGTAAATGACATATATGCTCCTACACTATCCGCCATGTTGAGGTATAGATATTCATCCTCTTACCCCGCACAAAACCAGCTATGGTTAAATCGATTTCACTCGCCATCTTGATCGCAAGATTTGTTGGCGCAGATTTTGATGCGATAACCGGAATCCCCGCTGCTCCTCCCTTTCGTACTATCTCAGAGGTAATACGTCCACTGGTGAGCAATAGTGCATCATCACACGGAATATCGGAGAGAAAACACTCCCCCAGTATTTTATCAATTGCATTATGGCGTCCTATATCCTCGCGAAAAAACAAAATTTTTCCATCTTGAACCAGTGCCGATGAATGCACTCCCCCTGTTTCTTTAAAGTGCTGAGACGTTTGTGTCATCTGCTTCATACCATCAATAATTATGGAACGTGGGAATTTTTTTCTGGATGTTATTTTTCTGAAACGGGCATGATCCTGTGCTCTATAGAAACTCACTCCTCCACAGCAGCCTGATGTTACAATCCGCGTTGATGATAATTGTTTGGGATCGTTACCGTTGTTTTTTACAGTGATATTAACAACACCTTTGCCATCATAAAAACGGATTGACTCAATATTATTTTTGTCTCTGATAACTCCTTCTGAAACAAGAAATCCAATCGCAAGTTGCTCAGGGAAAGAAGGTGTGTACAACAAGGTGACGAGTTCCTCCCCATTTAAGAATATGGTAAGTGGTTCTTCTACAGTAACAGGTTCATTGACTTTTTCCCCCTTACCATTACAAATTCTAACAATATCGAAATGCTCAGTTTTTGACATTTTCGAGCATAGCCAGTGCTTTTTCATAATCACCGGGCGTATTTATGTTAAAAAACATGCTCTCACCGAATGGTGCAATCTCCTCTTCGCTTATGTACTGGGTGGAGAGTTTCTTAAGAAGTACATGAACACTTAATTCGCTTTTATTGATAGCATTTTTTATTTTCCCTGCTACTCTTTTACTGTAGAGAGCATGTAAAGGCTATGCAC